>NZ_OMPH01000028.1:0-264371 GCF_900312795.1 Ruegeria sp. AU67 | reverse complement strand
CCTTCTCACGACACTGCTTATGCTCCCCCATAATCCCCAAAGGATACTGAACAGGCATCTCCCACCCAGCAAAATCAACCAACTTACCCCCCAACTCAACGTGCAAAGAATGCAATGGGGTGCGTTTTAAATCAGTCATATCTCTAGCCTTTCGATCAGCGAGACTGGTCACGAACGACCATGACGGTGCAATGCGCGTTGCGCACGACACGGGCCAGGTTCGGGCCAATCTCATAATTCGGGAAATCGCCTTTGGTTGACGCCATGACGATCAGATCAAAGCCGTCCTTGTAGGCCAGCTTCAGGATTTCGCGGTAGACGCTGCCTTCTTCGACATGCACTTGCACGTCAGAAGCGTTGCCGTGATCCAGTATGGCCTGAACCGCATTGCGCACGTGGTCTTTGGCACCAGCGCCGTAGTTGGCAGGCAGGTTCGGCAATTGGATGATCTCGGGGATGACGGCAACCGCATGCAGTTCGGCACCGTAGAACTTCGCCTGTTCCAGTGCGACCGGCAGAGCCAGTTTCCACGAGCGGTCGTCGGTGTGGTCAATAGGCAGCAGGATTTTCGTGGCCATCACGTCTCTCCTCGAGATATGGAATTCTATTTCAAAGGCGGGGGGCCGGAATGGCCCCCCGTATTCTTCAGGGCCGGATTATTCGGCAGGCGTGCCGCCCGGCTCTTCGGATTTGCCGCCCGAGGCAAAGAACTCTTTCGTCAGCTTGAAGACGATCGGGCTCAGCAGGGCCAGGGCGATCAGGTTCGGAATGGCCATCATGGCGTTCAGCGTATCCGCCAGCAGCCAGACAAAGCCCAGATCCGCGGTTGCGCCGAAGTAGATCGCGACAATCCACAGAACGCGGTACGGCATCAGGGATTTAACACCCAGAAGGAACTCGACGCATTTTTCGCCGTAGAACGACCAGCCGAGGATGGTTGTGAAGGCGAAGATCGACAGAGCGATTGCGATCAGAGCACCGCCACCAGGTAGCGACGTGGCGAATGCCAGCGAGGTCAAGGCCGCACCGGATTCACCGGAGGTCCATGCACCTGTAGAGATGATCGCCAGACCGGTGATCGAGCACACGATGATTGTGTCGATGAACGTACCCAGCATCGCGATCAGGCCCTGGTTGACCGGACCTTTGGTCTCGGCTGCCGCGTGAGCAATCGGGGCCGAACCCAGACCGGCTTCGTTCGAGAACACACCACGTGCCACACCAAAACGGATGGCGGCCCAGACGGCTGCACCTGCAAAGCCACCTTCGGCGGCGGACGGCGTGAAGGCGTAGGTGAAGACCAGTGAAAGCGCGTTGCCGATCTCGCCGATATTGATGATCAGAACCAGAAGACCAGCGACGATGTAAGCGATTGCCATGGCCGGAACCAGTTTACCAGCAACCGCACCGATGCGGGTGATGCCGCCCAGAATAACGGCTGCGGTCAGGACCATCAGAACAACGCCGGTGACCGAAGTGTTCACGCCGAAGTTCGATTCCAGAACCTGCGCCACGCCGTTGGCCTGCACGCCGTTTCCGATGCCAAAGGCTGCAACTGCGCCAAACAGGGCAAATGCAACGCCCAGCCAGGCCCATTTCGCGCCGAGGCCGTTTTTGATGTAGTACATCGGGCCGCCGACAAAATTGCCCAGCTCGTCTTTTTCACGGTATTTAACCGCGAGAACGGCTTCGGCATATTTGGTGGCCATGCCCACCAGGGCGGTCATCCACATCCAGAACAAAGCGCCCGGACCGCCCAGGAAGACAGCAGTGGCCACACCGGCGATGTTGCCGGTACCAATGGTTGCCGACAGCGACGTCATCAGCGCGTTGAACGGGCTGATCTGACCATCACCTTGGCCTTCGCGGCCAGCAAACAGAAGCTTGAAGCCGGTGCCGATTTTCAGGATCGGCATGAATTTCAGCCCGACCTGCAGGAAGAAGCCGACGCCAAGGATGAGGACCAGCATCAGCGGCCCCCATACGACGCCATTGATGGCTCCTACGATTGAATTTAACGCTTCCATGGTTTCCCTCCCATTTGCGTTTGGTTTATGCCCCGTTGGCGATGGCCCGCTGGCGGGCCTGCTTGAGGGCGGCAAAATCTTCGTCGGCGTGGAACGAGGAACGTGTCAGCGGCGTCGCCGACACATGCAAAAAGCCCTTGGACCTTGCGATCTGTTCCAGTTGGGCGAACTCCTCCGGTGACCAGAACCGGTCAATTGGATGGTGTTTTGGGGTCGGCTGCAGGTATTGACCCACGGTCAGAAAATCGACCTGAGCCGCGCGCAGATCGTCCATGACCTGACGCACGTCATTCAGGCTCTCGCCCAGGCCAACCATCAAGCCGGATTTCGTAAAGATTTCTGGGTTTGCGCGCTTGGCATCATCCAGAAGTCGCAGTGAAGTATAGTAGCGTGCGCCGGGGCGAACGGTCGGGTACAGGTGCGGAACGGTTTCCAGATTGTGGTTGAACACGTCCGGGGCAGCATCGAACACCACATCCGCCGCATCGCCTTTGCCCAGAAAATCGGGGGTTAGCACCTCGACCGTGGTGCCGGGGTTCTGATGACGCACGGCACGGATGGTTTGGGCGATATGTTCGGCCCCGCCGTCTGCCAGATCATCGCGGTCGACCGAGGTGATCACCACGTGGCGCAAGCCTAGTTTCTTAACCGCTGCAGCAACACGGCCCGGCTCGAACAGGTCCAGTGCATCGGGGCGTCCTGTAGAGACGTTGCAGAAGGAACAGCCGCGGGTGCAGACCTCGCCCATGATCATCATGGTGGCGTGGCGTTTGGACCAGCATTCGCCAATATTGGGGCAGGCGGCCTCTTCGCAGACCGTTGCCAGATTGTGGTCGCGCATCAGGCGGCGGGTCTCGTAATATTCGGGCCCGTCGATCTTTTTCTTGCGAATCCACTTCGGTTTTCGCGGGATGACACTGTCAGCCTTCTTGGCTTTTTCCGGGTGACGGGTGCGAAGCTGGATGGTCATCTGGCTGTTCCCTCTCAGGCGTGGATTGCGCGGCCCATGGCGTCGAGACAGGCTTCCTTGACGGCCTCGCCCATTGCCGGGTGTGCGTGACAGGTTGCGGCGACTTCGGCGGCGGTGGCGCCCTTTGCCATGGCCAGAACCAGCTCGGCGATCAGGTCACCGCCATGTGCGCCGCAGATATGCGCGCCCAGGATATTGCCATTTGGGTCGGCCAGTACTTTGACGGCTCCGTCTGTCTCGCCAGTCGAACGCGCGCGTGAGTTGGCCATGAAGGCAAACTTGCCAACCGAGTATTCGGTACCAGCCTCTTTCAGCGCTTCCTCGGTCAGACCGACCGAGGCGACTTCGGGGTCAGTATACACAACGCCCGGAACGGTGTTGTAATCCACATGACCGGCTTCACCTGCCAGCATCTCGACACAGGCGACGCCGTCTTCTTCGGCTTTGTGGGCAAGCATCGGGCCGGGGACACAGTCGCCAATCGCATAGATGCCGGGAACCGAGGTGCGGAACGACGTGTCCACCTGAATGAAGCCGCGCGAGTCGAGGGCTATCCCCAGATCTTCCAACCCAAGCCCGCGCGATACGGGGCGGCGTCCGACAGCGATCAGAACCTTGTCGGCTTCGATCACCTCTTCTTTATCTTTGCCGACCCGGTCCAATGTCAGAGTCAATCCAACGTTAGTTTTGTCGATGGTTTTCAGTGCGCGTCCCAGCTGAAACTTCAGGCCACGCTTTGACAGGGCGCGCTGTGCGAGTTTTGCTATCTCGCCGTCGATTCCGGGCAGAATGCGGTCAAGATATTCAACAACTGTGACCTTCGCGCCCAGTCGGGACCAGACCTGGCCAAGCTCCAGCCCGATAACCCCGGCACCGACGACAACCAGATGTTCGGGTACAGCGTCCAGCGCGATTGCTCCGGTCGAGCTCAGGATGTCCTGCTCGTCAATCTCGATCCCGTTTAGCGGGGTTGGCTCGGAACCGGTGGCGATCAGGATGTTTTTGGCTTCATAAACGTCTTCGCCAACTTTGACCTGCCCGTCAGAGGGGATACTGGCCCATCCCTCGATCAGATCGACGCCGTTTTTCTTGAACAGAAACGCAATGCCCTTGGTCAGATCGCCGACGATCTTGTCCTTGCGCCCCATCATCGAGCTCAGGTCGATGCTGGCCCCCTCGACAGCAATGCCATGGGAGGAGAGATGTGCAAGCTCGGCATACTTAGCCGAGGAGGTCAGCAACGCTTTGGAGGGTATGCACCCCACATTCAGACAGGTTCCGCCAAGCGAACCGCGGCCTTCAACGCAGGCGACTTTCATGCCCAGTTGTGCTGCGCGGATTGCTGCAACATATCCGCCGGGTCCGCCCCCGATGACGATTAGGTCGTAGATACTCATTGAACGGTCTTTCAGTAGATCGGGTGGCTGGCGCAGAGTGCGCGGACTTTTTCGCGGGTTTCGGCTTCGATCTTCGCGTCGCCCTCGGGGGATTGGGCCAAGGCCTCGAGCACGTCGCCGATCAGGTGACCGATCTGTTTGAACTCTTCCGGTCCAAACCCGCGGCTGCAGCCTGCTGCGGTACCCAGCCGGATACCGCTGGTCACGGTAGGTTTTTGCGGATCGCCCGGCACGCTGTTCTTGTTGCAGGTGAAACCGGCACGCTCCAGCGCGGCTTCTGCGTCTTTGCCGGTCACGCCCAGCGGGCGCAGATCGACCAGCATCAGGTGGTTTTCCGTGCCGCCCGAAACGATGTCACATCCACGCGCCATCATGACGTTTGCCAGCGCCGATGCGCTATCCACAACGCGTTGCATGTAGTCCTTGAATTCGGGCTTTAGCGCCTCGCCAAACGCGACAGCCTTACCGGCAATCACATGCATCAGGGGGCCGCCCTGAAGGCCGGGGAATACGGCCGAATTCATCTTTTTCGCCAGCGCCTCGTCATTCGTCAGAATGATCCCGCCGCGCGGACCGCGCAGGGTTTTATGTGTGGTCGAGGTAACCACATGCGCGTGGCCGATAGGCGAGGGGTGCAGCCCGGTTGCGACCAGACCGGCGATATGTGCCATATCCGCCAGCAGCCAAGCGCCGACCTCATCCGCAATGGCGCGGAAGCGGGCGAAATCGATCTTTTGCGAATAGGCGGATGCGCCAGCGATGATCAGTTGCGGCTTTTCGGCTTTCGCCAGTTCTTCGACCTGATCATAGTCAATCAGACCGGCATCGGTCAGGCCGTACTGAACCGGGCGGAACCACTTGCCGGATTGTGCTGGTTTGGCACCGTGCGTCAGGTGGCCACCCGCATCCAGTGACATGCCCAGGATTGTGTCGCCGGGGCTGAGCAGGGCCAATTTAACAGCGCCGTTTGCCTGCGCGCCCGAATGGGGTTGAACGTTGGCGTATTCGCAGCCGAACAACTGTTTCAGACGGTCGATGGCCTCGGATTCAACTTCGTCTACAAATTCGCAGCCGCCATAGTAGCGACGGCCAGGGTACCCTTCGGCGTATTTGTTGGTCAGGACTGACCCTTGCGCGTCGATCACAGCTTGCGAGACAATATTCTCGGACGCGATCAATTCGATCTGTTCAGCCTGACGTTTGCCTTCTCGCGCAATTGACGCAGCGACAACCGGATCTGCTTCGGTAAGCGACGTTTTGAACATGGTTTCCTCCTCAGGCACCGAATCCTCAGTACGAAATTTTGTTTCCTATAGTGGAATTCGTGCAGCTAAAGCAACATATATCTCACATTTGTGAAGTTGTGTGGTTTGAGGGAATTCTGTAACCTCCGGTAAAACAGGGAGATATTTATGGGCGACGAGACTCGCGGTGATGTTTCCTCACCGGAAGATCAGGACGAAGGTGAGGTTCTGGGGCGTTCCATCCGCGATGCACGACGTGCAAAAGGCTGGACTTTGGAGGAAGCCGGACGCGCGGCGGGAATCGGTCGGTCTACCCTGTCGAAGATCGAGAACAACCAGACGCGGCCAAGTTTCGACATCGTGCGCAGGCTGACACAGGCGCTGGATATGAGCACCCCTCAGCTGTTTCTGCAGTCCGGGCAATCGGGGATTTCGGGAAGGCGCGACTTTACCCCGAAAGGTGAAGGCGAGATAAAAAGCACACCGACCTATTTGCACGAATTGCTGTGTCCCGAGCTGACCAGCAAGCGGATGCTGCCCTATATCGCGACAATCAAAGCCCGCGACCTGTCAGAGTTCGAAAACTGGATCCGGCATACGGGTGAAGAGTTCATGTATGTCATCAGTGGCGAGCTGATCTTTGTATCAGAGCATTATCGCCCGCTGCCGATGAAGGCTGGTGACTCGCTTTATTATGACAGCGGGATGGGGCACGGGTGCATTTCAACCAGTGAGGAAGATGCGAAGGTGCTGTGGGTGTCACTCGAATAAGCGCGACGCACAAGGCATGAATAAAAGCGGCCCCAGCGGCCGCTTTTTTGTAGGATAAGGCGGTCACTGGGTCAGGTGTGGCCCAGTACCTTGCGGGCAACGCGGAAACACTCCAGCGCTTGCGGGACGCCACAGTAGATGCCAATCACGTGGATGATGGCTCGGATTTCCTCGGGCGAGACTCCGTTGTTGATCGCGCCTTTGCAGTGAATTTCCCATTCATGCATTTTGCCCAACGCGCCGATCATGGACAGGTTCATCATCGATCGCGTTTTGGCATCGATCACGTCATCGCCCCAGCCAAACCCCCAGCACCAAGCTGTCATGGCCTCTTGAAACGGGCGGGTAAAGTCATCGGCCGCCGCCAGGTTCTTTTCCACATATTCCGCACCAAGCGTGTTCTTGCGCTGCTCCAGGCCTTTCAGGAACAGGTCTTCGTCGAAAATATCAGCCATCTATGGTCTCCGGTTCTTCATCGCTTTGCGCGGTGTTCATAAATGCGATCATAATGTGGGTTCGTTTTGAACTGTACCCGTTCGATCCGATCCTGCAGGTCACTTTTGGGCGCGCACAGATTACTCCACCGCCTCGCGCATCCATTGTTGCAACCGGGCAATTGAGTGTTCCGACATCACCCCACAACTGGGGTCCAGCACGAGCGGACCGGGGCGATACCCGCGGGATTTCAGGCCGCGATGGACGCTTTCAACCAGATGGATGTCTTCCTCGACTGTGGTCTCTCGGTCCTGCACGGCCAGTTGTCGGATCACCGCGCTTTCGGATCCACCTTCGGTGTACCAGCCGCGCCAGACGGTGCAGTGATCGGCATCAATGGCGCGCCAGTGATAGGTGTTCAGCACATTGCCGGGATAGCATTGGAACGAGAACATCGGCCACAGGAACCATGACTGGTAGTCGCCCGCATGTGGCACCGACAGGTCGACCGGGTAGGTCATCTTGTCGAGGCTTTGGCATTCGGTCGTATGGCGCAGCACGTAACCGCCGTCTGCATCGGGTTGGATGTCATAGGTCTCGGGCTTGACCACACCCTCGGCAAAAGTCGGGTGGTTGGTCGGGCAATGATAGCACTCCGAGTAATTCTCAATACTGACCTTCCAATTGCAGTTTTCCGGGATTTCGACCCATTCCAGCGGTTCCAGATCGTCGACATGAGGGACAAAGGCGCGGATTTCTTCGCGCACGCCGGGATACCAGTCGTCCATAGGGGCGGCGTTGTCGTCGAGGTTGACGAAGATGAATCCGCTGAACACCTCGGTCCGAACCGAAATCAGGCAGATGGCGCTGCGGTCAAAGCCCGGAACGGATTTGATATTGGGTCCGGCGCGTAATTGGCCTGACAGCTCATAAGTCCACGCGTGATAGGGGCAGACCACGACGCGGGTGTTGCCAGCGCCTGTTACCATCTCATGTGCGCGATGCTGGCACACGTTATAGAACGTTCGAATTTCGCCGTCTCGGCCCCGAATGCAGAACAGGTTTTGCCCAGCGATTTCAAAAGCAAAGTAATCGCCCGATACCCGAACCTGCGCCACATGCCCGGCGAATTGCCACGTTCGGGACAGAAGCCCCTGCATCTCCTGCGCGAAAATCGCGGGGTCGGTATAATACTGCGCGTCCAGTGAATGCGTCAGAGGTGCGTTCATTCGGGTTCCTCCGTGTAGAGGCCAAGCTGGTGACGACGTTGGTGAAATCGTTCCACCCGCTCGACGATCTCATCGCTGGACACGGCGATCACAAAGGACAGCAGCGTTTCTAGCAAGGCGATGGTCGAAACCGAGGACGGAAAGAACTGTGGTGTGTCGGCGGCAACGACAAAACCGTGCTGTGCGTTCAGGATCACCGGGCTGGCCGGGCTGTCGGAAATGCCAATGACGGTCATTCCCTGTTGCCGCGCCAGTTTGATCGCGTCGATGACTTCGGTGCGGTAAGGGTGGCAGGTGATCGCGATCAGTACGTCTTGCTCATCCGCCCAAGCCAGATCGTCGACTGGGGTCGAGCCGGGGCGCGGGATGGCGTGAAACTGCTTCATGCCGGTTGAGGCCAGATAGGTGAAATTTCGCGCGTTAGAATTGTTAACGCCAACGCCCAGTGTGAAAATCTGGCGACAATTCCAGATTTCCTCGGCCGCGGCCTTCAGCTTTGCGGCGTCGATCCCGGCAAAGGTTTCTTCGATATTGCGGATCGCGGCGCCGATCATATCGGCATAGAGGCCGCCCAGTTCGCCTGACTTGCCGATGTCCTGCAACCAGCGGGCGCGGTCCGGAAATGACACACGTCCCTGCCGGATCGCATCCCGAAACGGGGCGCGGAAATCTTCGTAGCCTTCGAACCCCACCTGCTGGGCCATCCGCACGAAGGTGTTCGGTTTTACTCTGGCGGCCTCGGCAATCTCGCGCACGGTTGAAACCCCAACGTCCGTTGGGTTTTCCAGCACGTAGCGCGCGGCCTTCTGCGCCTCGGGCGTCAGGGCGTCCCATTCTTCGGACAAGCGTTCCAGAACAGTTGGTGATACATTTGTGTCATTCATGATTGACGATGGTACATTTGTGGAATTAGCCTGTCGAGCAGAAACGCGACTCGGGAGAGGAAAAATCATGTCCGAGAAGAATCTGCCGTCCCATTCCCGCGTGGTGATTGTCGGTGGCGGCGTCATGGGGGTCGGTCTGGCCTATCATCTGGCGCACGAAGGCTGGGGCGACGACACCGTCCTGCTTGAAAAGGCTGAGCTGACCAGTGGCAGCACTTGGCACGCCGCTGGGCAGATCACGCATTCGACATCCAGTTTTGGGTTGGGCAAATGCGTCGACTACAACATCGGTTTGTATTCCGGCCTGCTGGAGGCTGAGACCGGCCAGCCGGTGACATGGCATGGGTGCGGGTCTTTCCGTCTGGCCTATACCGAGGACGAGATGGACTGGCTGCGTCACACGCTGTCTGTAGGCCGGTCGCTGGGGTTCAACATTGAACTGGTCGGACCTGAAAAGGTGGGCGAACTGCACCCGTTCTACAATCTCGAAGGCGTTCTGGGTGCACTGCACACGCCTGATGACGGGCATGTGGACCCGACCAACGTCACCATGGCGATGGCAACCGGGGCGCGTCAGAAGGGCGTGCGCATTTTCCGCAATTGCCGCGCCACCAACATCACGCAGGCCGCGAATGGCGAATGGGTGGTTGAGACAGAACAGGGCACCATCATGTGCGAGCATGTGGTGAACGCTGGCGGCACCTATGCACGTCAGATGGGCGAATGGTCCGGGCTGCAATTGCCTATGACTTCGATGACGCACCATTACTTCGTGACCGAGCCGGTGCCGGAGTTTCAGAACCTGGACAAGGAACTGCCGGTGATCCGCGATGATCGCAATGTCTCGGGCTATATCCGGATGGAGCAGCAGCGCGGCCTGATCGGGATTTACGAGAAAGAGAACCCGAACTCGGTCTGGCATGACCATTGCCCATGGGAATATGAGAACTGGTTGTTCGACGCGGATTACGACCGGGTGATGCCGTGGCTTGAAGAAAGCCTGAACCGCATGCCGCTTTTTGCGGATCTAGGAATTCAGCGCGACGTGCACGGTGCGATCTCGCACCCGCCCGATGGCAACCCGCTGATTGGGCCTGCGCCGGGCGTTCGGAATTACTGGTGCTGCTGTGGGACCCAAATTGGTATTGGCTGGGGGCCGGGTCTGACCCGCGAGTTGGCACGCTGGATGGTGCATGGGGCCGCCGATATCTCGATGCGTGACTTCGACCCGCGCCGCTTCGGCAACTATGCCACCAAGGATTGGCAAGTGATCAAGGCCGAGGAAGACTACTGCCTGCGCCACGAAATTCCCTTTCCCCATTTCAACCGTTTGGAGGGGCGGCTGATCAAACCGTCGCCGCTGTACGAGTTGCTGAATTCCAAAGGGGCGGTGCATGAAGAGGTTTATGGCTTCGAACGCCCCCGCTGGTTCGCGCGGGATGAGGTCGAGCAGCGTGATCACTACTCCTTCCGCCGGACCCCTGCGGATGACATGGTCGCGGCTGAGGTCAAAGCTGTGCGCGAACGCGTGGGCATCATGGACGTGACCGCCTTCACCAAGGTCGAAGTCTCAGGGCCGGACGCCCATACCCTGCTGGACCGGCTGACCGCCAACCGGATGCCGCAAAAGGTCGGCTCAATCACGCTGACTCATATGCTGAACCGCCGTGGTCGGATCGAGTTGGAGACAACAATCGTCCGCATGGCCGAAGACCGCTTCTATCTGGTCTGTGCGGCTTTCTTTGAACAGCGCCTGCTGGATCATCTGGCGCAGCAGCGCGCGGATGAGGACGTGCAGATCACCGCTCTATCCTCTGACTGGTCAGCCCTGTCGCTGAATGGCCCTCGGTCACGGGATGTGCTGGCGCGTTGCACCGGTGCTGATTTAACAAATGCCGGGTTCCGCTGGCTGTCCGCGCAGGAATTCAACATCGCAGGCCATAAGATCTGGGCCTTCCGCATGTCCTACGCTGGTGAGTTGGGCTGGGAACTGCACATGCCTAACGCCGCCTGCCTCGACGTCTACAACGCGCTTTGGGTAGCGGGTGAGCCGTACGGCATCACCGACTATGGCAGCTTTGCCATGAACGTGATGCGGATGGAGAAGGGTTTCAAAGGCGCAGGTGAGCTGACCAACGAAGTTACTTTGGCCGAAGCCGATGTGCTGCGCTTTGCCCGCACCGACAAAGAGTATCTGGGCAAGGACAAGACCCTGAATGCTGATCTGCCGTGGGTCTGCGCTTACGTCGAGATCGAGCCGGATGGTGAGATTGACGGGCATGGCGGTGAAGCGGTCATGTTGAACGGCAAAGTCGTGGGCTCGACCGCCTCGGTGGCTTATGGCCATACCGTGGGCAAAATCCTCGCCTTTGCCTACATCAAACCTGAGGCGGCCACTGCCGGGACCGAGCTGCAAGTTGTAGTTCATGGCAAACCGCGCGCAGCCCGTGTCCTGGGCGAACCAGCCTATGATCCCGAAAGCCTGCTGCCACGCACCGACGCTGTATTGGAGACCGCCTGATGAGCCTGCCTGATAAAATGAAAGCCATGGTCACAATGGGCCACGGCGGTTTGGAGAAAATGGTATTGCATGAGGACTGGCCGTGCCCTGAACCCGCCGCCGGAGAGGTGCTGATCAAGGTTGCGGCCTGCGGCCTGAACAACACCGATGTGAACACACGATCGGGCTGGTATTCCAAAACGGTGACAGACGCGACCACTGGTGGAGCGTTCGAAGAGGTTGGCGAAGAGGATCCCACTTGGGGCGGCAATCCTATCACCTTCCCTCGCATTCAGGGCGCTGACATCTGCGGTCACATCGTGGCCGTAGGCGAAGGAGTTGATCCCAGGCTGATCGGCGAACGTGTCATCACCGATGGCTGGCTGCGCGACCCGTCTGATCCGGGCAATAAGGACAAAACGGGTTATTTCGGCTCGGAACGGGACGGTGGATTCGCCGAATACGCCACGACCCTGGCGGTTAACGCGGTGCCGATCCGGTCCGACCTGTCGGATGCCGAACTGGCCACGTTCTCGTGTTCCTATTCGACCGCCGAAGGCATGCTGACCCGCTCAAATGTAACTGACACTGACACCGTTCTGGTGCCCGGAGCCTCGGGCGGAGTTGGCGGTGCCTTGGTGCAACTGGCCAAACGCCGGGGTGCACGGGTGATCGCGATGGCGTCGGACGCAAAACACGCAGACGTTGCCGAACTGGGTGCCGACAAAATCTTGTCTCGTGCCCCGGAAAATCTGCGCGCGGCGCTTGGCGATGAAAAGGTCACCGTTGTGGCCGATGTGGTTGGTGGTCCCTACTGGCCAAACCTGATCGACGTTCTGGAGCGCGGCGGGCGGTACACCTGCTCGGGCGCGATTGCCGGGCCCATGGTCGAATTCGATCTGCGCACGTTCTACCTGCGTGATCTGACCTTCACCGGCTCTACTGTGATTGACCCCCAGGTGATGCGTAACATCGTTCAGTATATCGAGGCCGGTGAGATCAAGCCCGCCCTGGCCGCGACCTATCCCCTGGAAGAGTTGCGCGAGGCACAAGCCGCGTTCATTGCCAAGCAGCACACCGGCAACATCGTGGTGATCCCATGACGATGGGCGACGTTCTCGAAGCTGCCCGACAGCTGCATCAATCACATCCTGAGCTTTCAGAATTCGGAGCTTGGCCTGATGACCTGACGCCAACGGATCAGGAGCCAAACCAAATCCCTGCCGTTGAACTGATTCAGCGGACCGGTTTCCGGACCGGGGATGTAACGCGATCCCTTTCAGACGCGATCAGGGCAACCGCACATCTGGCGCAGTGGAAACACACCTATACTGAGGAAGAGGTCGGTGCCGATTTTCTTAACCGCTATGGCTATTATGAGCTGTTCGGCCCAACCGGACATTTCCACTCGACCCAAATGCGCGGCTACGTCGCTTACTGGGGGGCGGGTCTGGATTATGATTGGCACAGCCATCAGGCCGAAGAACTCTATCTGATTGTAGGCGGCGGGGCGATGTTTCGCGTCGAAGAAGACGAGACTTATGTCGGCCCCAACCAGACACGACATCACCGAAGCTGGCAAAGCCACGCAATGACAACAACCGACGAGCCAATTCTGGCTTTCGTTCTTTGGCGAGGACAAGGATTGAACGACTTGCCACAAATGGATGCGGCATGAAAATCATTCCCGTACATGTCTGTTCATCCCAATGTGGGCGGGCATTTGTTGCGAAATGGCCCAGTATTCCGATTGAGGAGTTCCGTCTATGAGACCGCAAGCCGTAGCCACTCAGATGATTGATGACGCCCGCGTGCGTGTGACGCAATTTGACTTTGCACCGGGGGCCGAAACGGGATGGCATCGTCACGAAATGGACTACGTCATCACCGCCGTAACCGATTGCCATATGCGGCTGGAACTGCCCGATGGTTCGGTCAATGAAGTAACGGTTGCTGCGGGAGTAACTTATCGTCGCGACGAGGGTGTCGAACACAACTTGATCAATGCCGGGGACGCGCCGATGACCTTTGTTGAAATGGAACTAAAATGAAAATCACCCGTCTCTCGGTCTACCATGTCGACCTACCACTTGAGCATCCCTACTGGTTATCCAGTGGCCGGCTGAAGTTCGACGTGCTGGATGCAACGTTGGTCAAAATCGAAACCGATACGGGTCTAATCGGCTGGGGCGAGGGTACTCCGTGGGGCCACACATATGTCCCGGCACACGGGCCGGGTGTTCGCGCCGGGATTGAGACGATGGCGCCATTCATTCTTGGCCTTGATCCGCGACGGGTGCTGGACGTCGAACGGGCGATGGATATCGCTCTGCCCGGCCATCTTTATGCCAAAAGCCCCATAGATATGGCTTGCTGGGATATTGCGGGTCAGGCCGCTGGTCTGCCAATTGCCGATCTGATGGGCGGCGGATCACGCACACCGCGCCCGATTGCCTCGTCTGTCGGTGCGAAGACCGTCGAAGAAACGCGCGAAGTGATGGAACGCTATCGCAGCCGCGGCTACGTTGCGCATTCGGTTAAAATCGGTGGGGATGTAGAACGCGACATTGCCCGCGTCCGTGACGTGGAAAGCATCCGACGCCCCGGCGAGATCGTCCTTTATGACGTCAACCGTGGCTGGACCCGGCAGCAAGCCCTGCGGGTGATGAGCGCCTGTGAGGATTTGAACGTGATGTTTGAACAGCCCTGCGAGTCGCTGGACGATATCGCCGCGATCGCGGGCCGCCATGCCTCACCCGTTTCGGTGGATGAAAGTCTTGTGACCCTGCAAGACGCCGCCCGCATTGCCCGCGAAGGGTTGGCTGAAGTGTTCGGAATAAAGCTGAACCGTGTCGGTGGCCTGACCAAGGCGGCACGGATGCGGGACATCGCGTTAGCGCATAGAATCGACATGTTCGTGATGGCCACCGGCGGTTCGGTTCTGGCCGATACCGAGGCGCTGCATCTGGCTGCGACAATTCCGGATGAAAATTGTCACGCCGTCTGGGCGTGTCAGGACATGATCACCGTCGATGTCGCTGGTGGGCGAGGCCCCCGGAATATCGACGGCCACCTGCATTTGCCGAAAACGCCGGGACTTGGTGTGCACCCTGACGAAGATGCGTTGGGCGATCCCGTCGGGGTTTATCATTGAGGATCATCAGGATAACGCTCTGGGCCGTCGATCTGACGAGTCATGAGACCTATCACATGGCTGAGGGTAAGACCTGCGCGACCGTGACCTCTCATATCCTGTGCCTTGAGACAGATACAGGCCTGAGGGGTTGGGGCGAGGTCTGCCCGATCCCGCATTACCTGCCAGCGTTTGCGGGCGGAGTGCCGGGCGCAGTAACAGAGATGGGCCGCGAGATTCTGGGCATGTCCCCTTTCGGGGTAGATGCGCCGATGAGAAAGCTGGACGGGTTCCTGCAGGGGCATCTCTATGCCAAGTCTCTCGCCGACATCGCGCTTTGGGATTTGTTCGGGCATGCAACGGGCCAGCCGGTCTATGCGCTGTTGGGTGGGCGGACGCGGAAGGACATGCCGCTGTACCACTCGATCACCTGCGTCGCGCCGGATGATATGGCGCGGATCGCTAAGACGGCTTACCAGACCGGCATTCGCCAGTTTCAGGTCAAGCTGGGGGTCGAAGGCGACTGGCAGGCCGATGCCGAGCGATTGACCAAAGTGCGTGAGGCCGTGGGACTGGGGCCTCTGGTTTATGGCGACTGGAACTGCGGTGCGTCACGCCTGCAAGCTACGCGAACGGGCAGGGCGGTGGCCCACTTGGATGTGATGCTAGAACAGCCCTGCAAAACACTTGAGGACTGTGCGGCGGTTCGGCAGGCCACTGGATTGCCAATGAAAATCGATGAGAACGCCCATGATTTGGCGTCGCTGCGGCGCGCGCATGAGTTGGGCTGCATGGATGCCGTCGCTTTGAAACTGTCTAAGTTTGGCGGGTTGTCGGCCATGCGCCGGGCGCGTGATCTGACTGTGCATTTCGGGGCCGAAATCTGTGCCGAATGTACCTGGGGCTCGGATATAGTCACCGCCGCTTCGCTGCATTTTGCGGCCTCGACCCCGCACGGGTCACTGATGAACACGTGCGACCTGTCATCTTATGTGTCACCCCGCATTTGTCCCGACGCACCAAACCGTGAAAACGGCCGGATTGCCCCGCCCGACGGACCGGGGTTAGGTGTTGTGCCAGACCCAGAGGTTCTTGGTCCGCCAATTTTGGAGATCGTTTGAGATGCTGAAAATCAACACCCAATCCGAATGGATCGCCCGCGCGAATGAGGCACTGCCCGCCGGTGGGTTTGGTAATTTCGATCCCGGAATCATCATCGCGCGCGGCGAGGGCAGCCATGTCTGGGATGAAGACGGCAATGAATATGTGGACTACCTGATCGGTTCGGGCCCGATGTTGCTGGGCCATGGTCACGCCGAAGTCATAGAAGCCGTGCTGGAACAGCTGCCCAAGGGTATGACTTTCTTTGCCAACAACGCCCGGGGCATCGAACTGGCCGAGGCCATCGTTGACGCGGTGCCGTGTTGCGAGCAGGTCCGCTTTGTCGCTGCGGGGGGGGAGGCTGATATGTACGCCATTCGTCTGGCCCGTGCCTATACTGGCCGTAGCAAGATCCTGAAATTCGAAGGCGGCTATCACGGGATGAGCGCCGAGGCACAGATGAGTCTGGCCCCCAGCCGCCACGTCAACTTCCCAAAGGCGGTCCCGGACAGCGCGGGCATTCCGGACAGCGTGGCCGAGCAGATGCTGATCGCGCCTTTCAATGATCTGGAAGCCGTTGCCAACCTGCTGGCCGAGCATGATGACGTTGCCGCGATCATGGTTGAGCCGTTACAACGAATTGTCCCTCCGGCACCCGGATACCTTCAGGGATTGCGCGATCTCTGCGACAAACACAATGTCCTGTTGATTTTCGATGAAATCGTCACTGGATTCCGTTTGGCCTATGGCGGTGCGCAAGAGAAATATGGCGTAACGCCCGATATCTGCACCTTGGGCAAAATCATCGGCGGCGGCTTCCCTTTGGCCGCGCTGGGCGCAAGCGCCGAGATCATGCAGCATTTCGACAAAGCGAAAGTTGGCGAGGAAGGCTGGCTGATGCAGTTGGGCACGCTGTCGGGTAACCCCGTCGCTTCGGCTGCCGGGTTGAAGACAATGGAGGTTTTGCGTCGCGACGGCATGTATGACCATCTGCGTGAAATCGGCGCCGAGCTTCAGCAGATGCAGATGGATGCGCTGACCGGGGCTGGCATCCCGCATCAGATCTGCGGGGACGAAACGCTGTTCGACATCTATTTCACCGATACGGACTGTCGGGACTACCGCAGCGCCAAACATGAAGACCCCCGACGTAACGCCGTCTACAACGATTCGCTGCGCGCACATGGGATTTTTAAAGCCCCCGGCAAACTCTATCCGTCTCTGGCTGTGACCCAAGCAGATCTGGATCAGACGCGGATGGCCGTTGAGAAAGCGGTTCAGGCGATCAGCGCAGCCTGAGGGTCAAAAAGGCCATAAAATTAAGCGGGCCGCTGTCATTACTGACAGCGGCCCTAACTGGTTGGATTTCAGGGTCTGGTCTCGCCCCCTCGAATACCACTTAAAAGAGAACGGACTAAAAAAACTTTCGACTATTTCGAGACCGACCCGACTTCACAACCGGTATGAATACTTTATGCGCCATCGACGGCACTGCCTCAGTGAAGTAGTTCACTTTCATAAACTTTTTTATTTTTTCCAATCAAAAAAGCCCGGGCCTGCCTGTTTCAGCAATGATTCTGCCATGGCGCGACCTATTTCCGGGCCATCTGCGATCGACCCTGAGGTGTCCTCGGATATGGATTCGGATCCATCGGGGCGCAAAACCTCACCGCGCAGGCGTAGTTGATCACCTTTTATTTCTGCCAAACCCGCGATCGGCGTTTCGCAAGAGCCGTCCAAAGCAGCCAGTAATGCGCGTTCTGCAGCCAATCGCTGCGCGGTCTCAGCATGGTGGACGGCCTCGAGCATTTCGGCCGCACGGGAATCATCGCCACGGCGTTCGATGCCGATCGTGCCTTGGGCAATGGCGGGCAGCATATCTTCGGCGGCGATGGCGGTTGCGGGAACCTCCTCCATATTCAGGCGCCGGATGCCGGCCATGGCCAGAAACGTGCAATCGGCCACACCATCTGCCAGCTTCTTAAGGCGCGTTTGAACATTGCCCCGAAACTCGACCACGTTCAGGTCCGGGCGACGGTTCAACAATTGTGCCCGCCGCCGCAGCGATGAGGTGCCCACAACTGCACCCTGCGCGAGGTCACGGATCGAGCTCAGGCTGGGTGAGATAAAGGCGTCGCGCACATCTTCGCGCGGCAGAAACGTGTCCAGGATCAGACCTTTTGGCTGTTCAACCGGCATGTCCTTGGTTGAATGCACCGCGATGTCGATATCTCCGCGCAGCATCGCCTCTTCGATTTCCTTGGTGAACAGGCCCTTGTTGCCAATCTCTTTCAGCGGGCGGTCCGCATCAATCATCGCGCGGTTGTCGCCAGTGGTCTTGATCACCACAATCTCAAACGCGTCTTCGGGCAGGTCAAAGGCTTTGCCCAGTCGCTCACGGGTTTCATAAGCTTGCGCCAGCGCCAGCGGTGAGCCACGAGTGCCGATTTTGAGCGGTGATGCGGGGGTTGGCAGGGTCAGTGTCATATGCACAGCTTTAGTCGCGTCACATTGCCCTGACAATGGGGGCAGACCTTGACAAATTGACGCCGAAGGCAGACCCGTTTGCCGCAAACCAGACGAGTGGGGACAAAGATGGCCAAGACAAAGAAACTGCTGCGGGCGCTGGCTGGCGAAGTACAGGACGTGCCACCGATCTGGATGATGCGGCAGGCGGGGCGTTATTTGCCGGAGTACCGCGCAACCCGGGCGCAGGCCGGGGACTTTTTGTCTTTGTGTTATAACCCCGAGTTGGCGGCCGAGGTGACGTTACAGCCAATCCGCCGCTATGGCTTTGACGCGGCTATTCTGTTTGCTGACATTCTGTTGGTGCCGCAAGCTCTGGGTGCGGATCTGTGGTTTGTCACAGGTGAGGGGCCGCGGTTGTCGACGATCACCCAGCAATCCGATTTCGATGCGCTGAAACCGGTATCGGATATCCATGAAACCCTGTCGCCGGTGTACGAAACTGTCCGAATCCTTTCGCGAGAATTGCCATCCGAGACCACCCTTATCGGGTTCGCAGGCGCGCCATGGACGGTTGCGACCTACATGATCGCCGGTCGCGGCACGCCGGATCAGGGACCGGCTCATGCGCTGCGCGAGGAAAACACCGCCCTGTTCGAAGCGCTACTGGAGCGGATCACGCTGGCCACCATCGAATATCTCTCGGCCCAAATCGAGGCCGGGACCGAGGTGGTGAAGATTTTCGACAGCTGGGCCGGGTCGCTGAAAGGCGATGCCTTTCAAAAATATGCGGTCGAGCCTTGCCGTGTGATCACGCAGGCCATCAAGCAGCGCCATCCGGGCATCCCGGTGATCGGTTTCCCGCGCGAGGCAGGTGATGGTTACATAGGTTTTGCCAAAACCACCGGTGTGGATTGCGTTGCGCTGGACAATTCGGTGTCGCCGGATTGGGCGGTCGAGCATGTGCAGGTGGATGGCTGCGTTCAGGGCAATCTGGCCTCGTCACACATGGTGACCGGCGGACAGGCGCTGGTGGATGAGACGCGTCAGATTGTCGAGGCGTTCTCGAAAGGACCGCATATCTTTAATCTGGGCCACGGGATCACGCCAGATGCCGATCCTGAAAACGTTCAACTGATGATCGACACGGTGCGGTCGTGGCGGGACGCGTAGAGGGGCCAGCCCCTCTTGGATTTCGGCCAACTCACCCAGGGAAAATTTTAGCGAGGTGAAGGGTCAGGAGACGCGTTGGTGGACAGCTGATCCAGAATATCCTGCCTGTGTTCGCCTCGGCGTGGGCTGGTTTTGGGCTGCCATGTCTCGGTCGAAAAGCGGGGCGCGGCCGCAGCCTGCAGCGCTCCGTCATGGTCGATCCAGGTATGGCGCGCGGCGTTCATGGGATGGGCTTGCGCCTCGACCGGGTCGAGTACGGGCGCGACGCAGGCGTCGGAACCTTGGAATATATCGGCCCAGTGGGCGCGGGGTTTGCTGGCGAATAAGTCGGTGAGCCGTTGCGTGAGTTTGGGCCAAAGTGCCGGAACATATTGGTTTTTGAATTCGGTATCGTTGGTGAGTCCCAGTTTTTGCAGGAATTCGGCGTAGAACTTGGGCTCAAGACACTGGACGGACATGAAGCCCCCGTCCAGGCACGCGTAAGTGCGGCTCCAATGCGGGCCATCCAGCAGGCTTTGACCGCGCGTCTCAGACAGGTTTCCGGTTTGGCGCATACTCATCAACAGGTTCATCATGTGGGCCGATCCGTCATAAATGGCGGCATCAACCACGGTGCCCTGTCCGGACCGCTGCGCGTTGAGAAGCCCGGCAAGAATACCGGCAACTAGATACATGGCACCGCCGCCAATATCCCCGACCAGGGTCGCCGGGGTCTGCGGGGGCTGGCCCGCTGCTGATGCATACCACAATGCCCCGGACAATGAGATGTAGTTCAGATCGTGTCCGGCCGTTTCGGACAACGGGCTGTTCTGACCCCATCCGGTCATGCGACCATAGACCAGTTTGGGGTTCGACGCGTTGAACGTGTCGGGACCCAGCCCCAATTTTTCCATCACGCCGGGGCGAAACCCTTCGATCAGCGCGTCGGCCGAGGCGATCAGGCGTCTTGCGATGTCCAGATCGGCGGTATCCTTCAAATTCAGATCAATCGAGCGTTTGCCGCGGTCCAGGACGGATTGCTCGGGCATACCCGGTACGGCAGGCTGGCCCTTGCGGTGGATCGTGATGACGTCCGCCCCCAGATCGGCCAGCAGCATGGCGGCGAAAGGACCCGGCCCCAAGCCTTCAACTTCAATGATCCGTATTCCGCTGAGCATGAGCCCTCTCCTTTCTGCGCAGGTTTTCGGGGATACCCGGGGATTGCAAGCCCGGATTCTGCTGACTTGCCAGATGGTCACGCGATCCTTAGCGTTCCAAGCGGGATGGAGAGCGAGGCTCGGATGCGGTTGTGGTTCCTTTTTGGTAGCGTCGTTGCGCTGGCGGTGTTGGTAGGCGTGTTTTCGCGGCTGCATCCCCCTGGCAATATGATGTTGGCGGCGGGCCCAGAAGGCGGTGCTTATGAAACCGTTGCGCGGGACTACGCCGCAATTCTGGCACGCGATGATATTCAACTGGAAATACTGGATACCGCTGGTTCGGTCGAAAATGCTGAACTGCTTAGTGCGGGCGATGTCGACGCTGCGTTTCTACAAGGCGGTATCCGGGTTGATCCGAAAAAGGCTGAGGCCGTCGGGGCAGCGTTTTTTGAACCCATCATCTTTTTGGTCAACGAAGGCGCAACAATCCCAAAGAACCCCGCCTTGTGGACCGGTTTAAGGATCAACAGCGGCGCACTAGGCTCAGGTACGGCCGCGGCTTTTCGGGATTTCGAAGAGGCGGTCGGCTTGAATGAGGGGGATAACACACATTTCTCGATCCCCTATGCAAAAGCCGCGGCGGCTTTGTTGGACGGAGATTTGGATATCGCCGTCTATGTTGCCCCCATCGAAGCTCCCTATCTGAAGGCCGCATATGCAGAGCCGGGGCTTCGCGTACTGGCGCTGGATCATGTTCAGGCGATCTCGCGGCGGTTGGAATACGCGACAGTGGTGACAGTTCCGGCGGGAGGAATGTCGTTGGACCCAGTTCTTCCGCCGCAACCGGTAGAGTTGATAGCGATCGAAGCCCGTCTGGTCGTGCGACCGGATTTGCACCCTGCGCTGATCAACCGTCTGACGATGGCGGCGATTGAATTGCACAGTGCCCGCGGAATTATCGCCGATCCGGGGGCATTCCCCAACCTCGAAGGTGCAGGGATGACGATCAACAATACGGCCCGGCAGCTAATTGTTGATGGTCCTTCGACATGGCATAATTGGCTGCCCTATTGGATCGCAGCACAGATTAACCGGGTTCTTTTGCTGTTGCTGCCGTTCTTTTTCATTGTCGTGCCTCTGATCCGGCTTGTGCCTATGGCCTATGCCTACGCGATGCGGTGGCGGGTTTGGCAGCACTACCCAGAAATCCGGGAAATTGAGGAGGAACTGGCCAACAATCCTGGTGTCAACGAGCTGCGCGAGATGCAGGCGCATCTGAACGCCTTAGATGAACGCCTCGCAACGTTGCGGCTGCCCGCGGCCTATCGGCAAGGACTGTACGATGCGCGGTTGCATGTCGAACTTGTACAAAAACGGGTGGCCGAATTGCAGCAGCATAGTCAGACCTGATCCAGCCGCGCGCCCACAAAAAAGCGCAGAACAATGTGCGGAATTGACCTGTTCTGTGACGGGCCATCGGGGTAGTGTCCCCGCCAGAACAGGGAATGTGCATGACAACTATTCTGTCCATTAGGGATTTGCGTAAGTCCTATGCCGACGGATTCGAGGCGCTCAAAGGGGTGTCCTTGGATATCGAGCAGGGCGAAATTTTGGCGTTGCTGGGCCCAAATGGGGCTGGCAAGACAACGCTGATTTCCACCGTGTGTGGCATAACCACTCCGACTTCGGGCACCGTTGCCGTAGGTGGGCATGACATCCAGACCGAATTTCGTGCCGCGCGCCGGATGATCGGGCTGGTGCCGCAGGAAATCGCGCTTGAGCCGTTTGAGAAAGTTTGGAACACGGTCCGGTTCTCTCGCGGCCTGTTCGGATATGGCAGCGACAATGCCCGGATCGAAGAGATCCTGCGCAAGCTGTCTTTGTGGGACAAGCGTAAAAACGCGATCAAGGAACTGTCCGGTGGCATGAAGCGCCGCGTGCTGATTGCCAAGGCCCTGGCACATGAGCCGCGCGTGCTGTTCCTGGATGAGCCGACCGCCGGCGTGGATGTCGAACTGCGCAAGGACATGTGGGAGATCGTGGCCGAGCTGAAAAAGGCCGGGGTAACCATCATCCTGACGACACATTACATCGAAGAGGCCGAAGCCATTGCCGACAGGGTAGGTGTGATCGACAAGGGTGAGCTGCGGCTGGTCCAGGATAAGAACACCCTGATGGCCCAGATGGGCAAGAAGCAGATCGAGGTTATGCTGGCCGATCCTATCCAGGCCATTCCCGACAGTCTGGCTGTGCATAACCTGACGTTGAACGGAAATGGAGACGCACTGGTCTATACCTATGACACCCACGCGGACCGCACTGGGATCACCACGTTGCTGAACGATGTGGCGCAGGCGGGGCTTGTTCTGCGCGACGTGCAGACCCGGCAGTCGAGCCTGGAAGAGATTTTCGTGAACCTGGTATCCGGAGAACCCGCATGAACTGGTCTGCTATCGCTGCAATCTACCGGTTCGAAATGGCCCGGTTCTTCCGCACTCTGGCACAGAGCTTTCTGTCGCCGGTCCTGTCGACCTCATTGTATTTTGTGGTCTTCGGCACTGCGATCGGCAGCCGCATCCAAGAGGTCGAGGGTGTATCTTATGGCGCGTTTATCGTGCCGGGGCTTATCATGTTGTCCGTTGTGATGCTGGCAATCTCGAACGCGTCTTTCGGGATCTACTTCCCGAAATTCCTCGGTACGATCTACGAGCTGTTGTCGGCGCCAGTAAATTTTATAGAGATCGTGATAGGTTACGTCGGAGCCGCCGCTACCAAGTCGCTATTTGTCGGGCTGGTAATCCTTGTGACAGCCACATTCTTCGTGGACATACGCATCGAGCATCCCTTTGCGATGGCAGCGTTCCTGATCCTGTCCTGCCTCAGTTTTTCGCTGTTGGGCTTTATCGTTGGGATATGGGCCAGCAACTTTGAGCAGATATCTTTGGTGCCCCAACTGGTTGTCACGCCACTGATCTTTCTGGGCGGCACGTTCTATTCGATCTCGATGCTGCCGCCGGTGTGGCAGACGATCACCCTGTTCAACCCGGTTGTTTACCTGATTTCCGGGTTCCGCTGGTCGTTTTACGGGTTGGCCGATGTCCCGATCGGATTCAGCCTGTTGGCGATTCTGGTCTTCACGGGGACTTGTCTGGCTGTGATCGGCTGGATCTTCAAAACCGGTTGGCGCATTCGCAGCTAGGGCGTTGCATTTTTGCCCGCCATGTGTGTGAATTTGGTTCACGTCACGTCTAAGGCCCGAAGGGTCCCTTGTTTAGGGCCCAGCCGCACTCTACATCGGCACCCATGAAGCTCAGCCTGCCATTTATCAAAAAGCAGCCCCTCGTGGCCGTGGTTCGCCTGTCCGGCGCCATCGGAATGGCGGGGCGTGGATCGTTGAACGACACCGCGCTGGCCCCCGTTTTGGAAAAGGCGTTTCGCAAGGGTAAACCTGCGGCCGTGGCGCTTGAGATCAACTCGCCCGGTGGATCGCCGGTACAAAGCTCTCTGATCGGGTCGCGAATCCGGCGGCTGTCGGAAGAGCTTGAGATCCCCGTTATCGCCTTCGTCGAAGACGTTGCAGCGTCTGGCGGCTACTGGCTGGCCGCTGCCGCCGACGAAATCTGGGCGGATGACAGCTCGGTCCTGGGGTCGATCGGTGTGATTTCGGCTGGGTTTGGCGCGCATGTCCTTCTGGCGCGGCAAGGCATCGAGCGGCGCGTACATACGGCGGGCAAATCAAAATCAATGCTCGACCCGTTTTCGCCGGAGAAAGAAGAAGATGTCGCGCGGCTGCAAGGCTTGCTGGGTGATATCCACGCGAACTTCATTGACCATGTCAAAGCCCGTCGCGGTGACAAGCTGGATCAAAGTGCGGATCTGTTCACGGGCGAGGTCTGGCTTGCCAGACGTGCGCAGGAACTGGGCCTGATTGACGGCGTTGCGCACCTGAGGCCGAAAATGCAGGAGCGGTTCGGCGACAAGGTGAAGTTCCGCCGCTATGGCCTGCGCAAACCGTTCTGGTCGCGGTTCGGTGCCACACTTGCGCAAGACGCCATAACCGGAATTGAGGAGCGGGCGGCTTACGCGCGCTTTGGTTTGTGACGTGATTGTCAAGATTGTCACCCTTTTCCTGATTGCCATGGGTGTCTTGGCGATGTTCGGCAAGCTGCGCTTTCCGGGGCAGAAGAAGTTGCAATCTGCAAGATGCCCGCGCTGTGGACGGTTCAGTATAGGTAAGGGGCCTTGCTCCTGCGAAAAAGGAGGCCGTACATGACGGCATGGCTGTTATCCGGCCTCGGCTTGCTGATCTTGCTTCTCGCAGGTGATGCTCTGGTCCGCGGCGCAGTGAACCTGAGCCTGCGCCTGGGTGTACCAGCCCTGATCGTCAGCCTGACCATTGTGGCCTTTGGCACCTCGGCCCCCGAGCTGTTAATCGCGATCAGCGCGATCAAGGAAAACGCGCCGGGGATTGCGCTAGGTAACGTGGTCGGGTCGAACACGGCAAACATCTTGCTAGTTCTGGGTTTGCCAGCCTTGCTTGCCACGCTGCACACCAGCGAATGCAACACCAGAAGAAACTATGTTTTCATGCTGCTGGCCACGGTGCTGTTCATCGGCCTGGCATTTTGCGGCGTGTTCAACATTGCCAGTGGTGCGATCTTGCTGGCTGCTTTGGGATTGGTCCTGCTTAACGCGTTCCGCGATGCGCGCGCGCATCGCAAAGCCTGCGGTGAAGCCTTCGCGGGAGAGGATGAGCTGGAAGGTCTGGAAGAGGCCGATCCGGACATGCCCTATTGGAAACTATCGATCTATCTGGTCCTGGGCCTGATCGGCCTGCCGATGGGTGCGCATCTATTGGTCGACAATGCCACGATCATTGCCCGCACATATGGCGTCAGCGAAACGATTATCGGTCTGACCCTGATCGCAGTTGGGACATCCCTGCCGGAACTGGCAACGACTGTGATGGCGGCTCTACGGAGGCAAGCGGATGTCGCCTTGGGCAACGTGATCGGGTCGAACATGTTCAACCTTTTGGCCATCGTCGGTATCGCCACTTTGTTTGGACGTATCCCGGTGGACCCGGAATTCCTGCGTTTCGATCTGTGGGTTATGCTGGGCGCATCGCTTCTGTTGATCCCGTTCGTGTTCTTGAAACAAGATATCACACGCGGCTGGGGTCTAGTGTTGACGCTGCTGTATGCCGTCTACATCGTCTCGCTATTGGCGTGACCTGAAGATAGGGGGAAATCCATGGCCCGAGCGTTGGTGACCGGTGCAGGTATTCGTCTTGGTCGGGCAATGGCCCTGTATCTGGCAAAACGGGGGTATGACGTCGCCGTGCACTATGCGACGTCTGAACAACCTGCCGCCGAAACCGTAGCCGAGGTGCAGGCGCTTGGGCGCAAGGCGGTCGCCTTGCACGCCGATCTGCTGGATGAGGCGCAGGTCCTGACCTTGCTGCCCCGTGCGGCAGAGGCGCTGGGCGGACCAATCACCTGTCTGGTGAACAACGCATCGATCTTTGAATACGACAACCTTCAATCCGCCACGCGGCAAAGCTGGGACCGGCATCTCGACAGCAACCTGCGTGCGCCATTCGTTCTGACGCAGGCCATGGCCGCGCAGGGGCTGAAGCCGGGCACGGACGAGGCGGGTGAGCCTGTTGCCACCGGGCTGATCGTGAACATGGTGGATATGCGGGTGCGCAAGCTCACGCCAGAGTTCATGACCTATACGATTGCCAAGATGGGTCTGTGGGCCTTGACGCGCACCTCGGCGCAGGCGCTTTCGCCAGCGATCCGGGTTAACGCGATCGGGCCTGGTCCAACGATGCAAGGTCATCGGCAAAGCCAAGAACACTTCAATGCGCAGCGCGCGAACACGGTTCTGGAGCGCGGGTCAAACCCATCCGATATCACCGCGGCATTGGGTTATTTCCTGGATGCGCATGCGGTCACAGGTCAACTATTGTGCGTCGACGGAGGTCAGCATCTGGGGTGGAAAACACCGGATGTTCTGGGGCTTGAATAAGTAAAACTGCTGCAAGTTTTGCACCGCTCTCGGTTCTGTTACCTTCGCGTTACAAAAATGTCTTTTTTTTCATACACTTGCCTTGTGAATGAAATTATATACAATAAAAACAATGAGTTAAATATTTGCTTATTTTTTGTGCAAATCAAGGATTCCTTAATGAATCAAGGGAAATTCGCCACGCTCAGAAACTTATCTTCACACTTATCCACAGAAACCGTGGATTTGTTTTCTCTTGATCTGGAGGCCACAAGATTGCAGCCATGGTCAGAGAATCATATCTCAAGAAAATGACAACAGACAGCGACTCGACCCCTGACACTCAATTGACCGGCTATGCCTGCATTTTGCGGTATGTGAAGACGCTGGACAGCTCACCCGGTGTGTATCGGATGTTAGATGCGGACAGCCGGGTGCTGTACGTCGGCAAGGCGCGCAACCTCAAAGCGCGGGTGTCGAACTATGCGCGGCCGGGACATTCGGGGCGGATTGAGCGGATGATCGCGGCGACAGCCTCGATGATGTTCCTGACCACGCGGACCGAGACCGAGGCGCTGCTGCTTGAGCAGAACCTGATCAAGCAGCTCAAGCCCAAGTACAACGTGCTGCTGCGGGATGATAAGAGTTTTCCCAATATTCTGGTCGCCAAGGACCATGCCTTTCCGCAGATCAAAAAACACCGTGGCGCGAAGAAAGAGAAGGGGACCTATTTTGGCCCCTTCGCCAGTGCTGGCGCGGTCAATCGAACGTTGAACCAGCTGCAAAAGGCGTTTCTGTTGCGCAATTGCTCGGATTCCATGTTTGACGGCCGCACGCGGCCCTGTCTGCTTTATCAGATCAAGCGGTGCTCGGGACCATGCGTTGGCCTGATCTCGGAAGATGAATACGGCGAAAGCGTCAAAGATGCCGAGCGGTTCCTGTCGGGGCGGTCGACCAAAGTGCAAGAAGAGCTGGCCGAACAGATGATGGCCGCGTCCGAGGCGATGGAGTTCGAGCGTGCAGCCGGACTGCGTGATCGCATTCGCGCGCTGACGCAGGTGCAGACGTCCCAAGGTATCAATCCGCGCGGCGTAGCCGAGGCGGATGTGATCGGCCTCTATATGGACAGTGGGCAAGCTTGTGTTCAGGTGTTCTTTATCCGCGCCAATCAGAACTGGGGGAACAAGGATTTCTATCCTCGTGTCGGTGCGGATGTGTCCGCAGCAGAGGTGATGGAGGCGTTTCTTGGCCAGTTCTACGACAACAAGGAACCGCCCCGGCAACTGATCCTGTCGGACGCCGTCGAAAATGCCGATCTAATGCACGAGGCGCTGAGCGAGAAGGCAGGGCGCAAGGTCGAAATCCTAGTGCCTCAGCGCGGTGAGAAACAGGAACTGATTGCAGGGGCCTTGCGCAACGCGCGGGAATCTCTGGCCCGTCGGATGTCGGAAAGTGCCACGCAGGCCAAGCTGTTGCGTGGCGTGGCCGAAGCGTTTGATCTGGACAGCCCACCGAACCGGATTGAGGTTTACGATAACTCTCATATCCAGGGCACCAACGCTGTTGGTGGGATGATCGTGGCAGGCCCAGAAGGGTACATGAAAAATGCCTATCGAAAGTTCAATATTCGCGGCGACGATCTGACCCCTGGTGACGATTTCGGCATGATGAAAGAGGTTCTGACCCGCCGCTTTACTCGCCTGCAAAAAGAGGATCCGGATCGTGACAAGGGGTTGTGGCCCGACCTGTTACTGATCGACGGCGGCGCGGGGCAGGTGAGTGCTGTGCGCGAAATCATGGTTGAACATGGGGTCGAAGATATTCCTATGGTCGGTGTTGCAAAGGGCGTTGATCGCGATCACGGCAAGGAAGAGTTCCATCGTACCGGCCAGCGCCCCTTTGCCTTAAAACGCAATGACCCGGTGCTGTATTTTATTCAACGTCTGCGGGACGAGGCGCACCGGTTTGCAATCGGCACTCACCGTGCCAAACGGGCCAAAGCGGTTGGCGCGACGCCGTTGGACGAAATCCCCGGAGTTGGTGCTGCGCGCAAACGGGCATTACTGGCGCATTTCGGCAGTGCCAAGGCTGTTAGCCGGGCCAATCTGGCGGATTTGAAAGCGGTCGAGGGGATCTCAGCCGGGTTGGCGCAGAAGGTTTATGATTTCTTCCACGACAAGGGCTAGGCCTTGCGCCCGCGCCACAGGATGTAGAGGCCGGAGGCCACGATCAGACCACTACCGATCCACATTGTCCGGTCCAGATCCTCGCCGAAAAAGATCACGCCCAAGGCAACACCAAACAGCAGGCGGGAATAGCGGAAGGGCGTGACGGCGGACACCTCTCCGGTTCGCATGGCCTTCATCAGGGATGTGTATGCGATTGCGCCCAGGCCCACGGCTCCGACGATATGCAGGCTTGTGAGCAACGGCACAGACGCGATGGGGGCCTGTTCCCAAAAGCTGTAGGCAAACCCGGCGACAATCACGCTGACAAAGCCGTAGAACCCTAAAACTTCGGTTCCAAGGCTGGCGGGTGCGACTCGGCTGGCCAGATCACGGCCAGCAAACCCCAACATCCCCAGCACGGCCAACAGAGACAAGATGGTGAAACTGTCTCCGGTCGGTTGGATGATGATGACAACGCCGATCAGGCCAACGAGAATGGCGCTCCACCGCCGCCAACCAACGGTCTCTCCGAATAGAAGCGCGGCACAGGCGACGACCACAAGCGGGGTGGCCTGCAGGATAACGGTTGCTGATGACAAGGGCGTCAATGTGATGGCCAGAACGTAGAACAGCCGCCCGAGGATTTCGAACACCGCGCGGATCTTCATTGCTGGCGACAGCACATCCGATTGCAGCAGCCGCGTGCCACGTGCCATTGCGACACAGGCAAAGATGAGCGCGCCACCCAATCCGAACAGGACAAGAATTTGCCAGACGGGCAAGGCAACCGCCGCTGCTTTCAGCAGCGCGTCTTCCAGTGCGAAACATGCCATCGCGCCGATCATCCATGCGCTACCGATCAGGTTCGCGCGCGCATCGGTCTCAATATTCGGGGTCATCGGGTCGTCTTTGCCATTGGGCTTGGTCGGCTGCACTCTGACGACAATTCGACCCGGGGCAAAGGCCAATAACCGGTGCCGCGCCGGACTGCGGCGCTTTGACCAAGTCTCTGTGATCGGTACAGTTTTTTTCCACCCCGTCTTTCCTGTCCCCGGTCAGCGATGTAGGGTCTGCTTCATGAAGTGGAACCTGCCGAATATCCTGACCGTCCTGCGCCTGCTGGCCGCGCCCGGTCTGGCCGTAATGTTTCTGTATTTCACCAGACCCTATGCAGACTGGTTTGCGCTGATCCTGTTTCTGACGGCAGCCATTACCGACTGGTTTGATGGATACTTAGCGCGCGCGTGGAAACAGGAAACCAAGATCGGCGCCATGTTGGACCCGATTGCGGACAAGGCGATGGTGGTGATCGCGCTGATGATCCTTGTGGGTTACTCCGCTGAGCACTGGACGCCCTGGTTGGTGTTACCTGCCACAGTGATCCTGTTCCGCGAAGTTTTTGTCTCGGGCTTGCGGGAATATCTGGGCGATACGGCCGGAACGCTGAAGGTCACAAAGCTAGCGAAATGGAAAACGACCGCGCAGATGGTGGCGATTGCCGTTCTGTTTTCGCAGGGGATTTTCGAATACTACTTTGTGATGGCTACGTTCGGCATGGATGCCGCAACGATGGATCAGGTTCTGACGGGTCAGATGGAAGACCTGAATCATATGCGCTGGCACCTTGAGGCGATGTTCTGGTCTGGCCGCATCGGGTTGTGGCTGCTGTGGATTGCGGCGGCGCTGACATTGATCACCGGCTATGACTACCTACGTAAAGCCATGCCCCACCTGAAGGAGAGCTAAGGGATGGACGTTCTGTATTTTGCCTGGGTGCGTGAACGGATCGGCCTGCCGAAAGAACGGATCGAGACCGAGGCAGCGACCGTATCCGATCTGGTCGCAGAGCTGAGTGCGCGTGAAGACCGGTATGCTGCCGCATTTGCGGACCTGTCCGCATTGCGCGTGGCACTGGATCAGGAACTGTCCGATTTTGACGCATCCCTTACTGGTGTGCGCGAAGTGGCGTTTTTCCCGCCGATGACTGGCGGCTGAAACGATGCGTATTTCGGTTCAGCAGGAAGAATTCGATCTTGGGGCTGAAGCCAATGCCTTTGCCGCCGGAGACGATGCCAACGGCGCCATCGTAACCTTTACCGGCGTGGTGCGCGATCTGGCATCGGGCGATCTGGATGTGATGGAAATCGAACATTACCCCGGCATGACCGAACGCGCGCTGACCAAAATAGCAGAAGAGGCGCAGAGCCGCTGGTCGCTTGGCGATGTTCTGGTGATCCACCGGCACGGACGTCTGGCTCCGGGTGATCGGATCATGATGGTCGCCACGGCTGCACGACATCGAAAGGACGCGTTCGAGGCGGCAGAATACCTGATGGATTACCTGAAATCCCGCGCGCCCTTTTGGAAAAAGGAAATCACCACATCCGGCGCGGAATGGGTCGCAGCCAAGGATGAGGATGAAGATGCGCTGACGCGGTGGTAGGTTCTGTGCCCGGCACCGGATTATCTGGTGCCGGGTCTATCATAGCGAGTTAGGTGCTTTGTTCGGTGTTACACTGCCGTGCCGCTTCGATGGCTTTTTTAGTACCATCCAGACTAACGGTGAATGCGAACTCTTTCTTCGGAAACACGGTCATTTCGTATTTGTTCATGACGTCATCCACAAACTGGGCGTTGTTCGCAAGGATGTATCCGCCTGTATATCCGTCGGCGAGATGCTTAGTCTTCTTGTGCGCCTCAGCTTCGTAGACGTTGCCGTCGAGTGACAGGAAGATCTTTTCCTTCTTACCCTTCAGGCCAATGTCGTTCTTCGTGAACACACCAAGATAGCCCATCTCGTGGTCCTTGGTCAGACCCATCTGAACGACGTTCTGGTTTTCGTCCATACGCTCGATCAGGCAGGACCCGCGGGAGTCATCCACAAAGATAGTCCAACCGGATTCTTCGCCCCAGTTGGTGAAGGTATCGTTCTCTGACGGTATGACGTCACTTGAAGCCCAAGCGGCTACAGCAGAGAAGATGCTTAGAGTCGCAGCGGTTGTTAATGATGATTTGAAATTCATAGTACACTCCAATTTTCTGGATAGTGAACAGTGATGTGCATGTGTAAAAAATGCACCAATTCCTAATATTGAATTTGTTGTAAGAATTGAAGGCGATTGCCTCGGATCGGCTGATTTGTGCCGAAGGTGCAGTCGGCCCCAACCGGGGTCAGCTATTAAGCACGGGGCTGGGATCAATCCGCGTTGTTGATACGCCCGCGTAGTTCTTCCGCCTCTTGCCGGGCGGCGCGCAGGCCGTCCATGGCGGCGGCCAATTCGGCCTCGGTCTGGGTCAGCTGGTTGGTCAGTTCGGCCTCGCGCTGCTGCAGATAGGTGATGGCCTGGTCGCGGGTTTCTTCTGCCTCATGCAGCTCCTGGCTCATGCGGTCCAGATCGGCGACGTCGCTTTGGCGGACGCGCGACAGGCGATGGGCCAGCCAGTTGGCGAACCATCCCATGCTAAAGGCGGCAAACAATATGACGGCGGTCGCGATAATGAATTCGATTCTGTTCAATTTACTGGTCCCCTGCGCCCGAGTCGGTTTCCGCATCCGTTTCCGCGGCTTCGGCCTCTGGCTCTGCGTCTTGTGACGTCTCTGCTTCGTCTTCCATCGCTTCGAGCGCGGTTTGAGATTCGGCGGTGGATTCGGGCCGGATCAGGCGGAATTCGATACGTCTGTTTTCTTCGCGCCCGATTTCTGTGTCATTGTCGGCAATTGGCTGGGTTTCACCATAGCCCAAGGCAGTAAAGCTGGCTGTAGGCACGCGCCGCGCGCGCAGCTCATTTAAGATGGATTGTGCACGCGACTGGCTGAGCTGCTGGTTCATCTCTTCGCGGCCCTGGCTGTCAGTGTGGCCCTGAATCTCCAGTCGGATGGGTCCGCATTCCCGCAGGATGTCGGCGATCTGATTGACCGTATCGCGCGATTCGGCGGCGACCGTGGCAGAACCTGGTTCAAAGGCGATTTTGGAACCCGCCTGAACCTCGGCGATGCGCTCTTCGCAAACATCCGGGTCGGGCAGCTTGTCTGCGGGCTCGGGTGGCTTTTGATAGGTGATCGACAGGCTGAAATCTTGTGCCTCGCCCAGTTTTTCCGACAAAAGCCCCGAAACATAGGCCCGGGTTTTGGGATCGTGGCTGATGCCGTTCAGAACTACTTCGTCCGGTGTCACGGTCAGCGCGCCATTGTGCAGTTGCGACAACGCCTCAAGCCCGCTGAGGACGCGAATGGGCCAATCAGCGGGCAGGTCAGGGGCCACGCGGGTTGCGGTATAGACGTGTTCATAACCAAAGGCTGCACGGGCATAGCTGTCGACCATGTCGCGCTGGGTTTCATCCCCTAGCCGGCCGCGCATTTGCACCAGGCCTTCGGGACTTCGTGTTGCTGAGAATTCGGGCGGGCCGGATTGGTTTTCCGTTTCGGGTTCCGGCAGAACCGCGTGCAGGGCAAAGACCTCGGGCAGCGCGTTTTCCAGTTCACCGATCACCTGATCAAACAGCGCGGCACCAGTACCTTCGGCCGCGACCAGAGTGATATCCGCATCTGACAAAGTCACCGTACCCTGGCCGATTTCCGACAGCGCCCGAATGCTTAACACGGCGGCATCGGGCCAGCGAGGCGAGGGTTCACCCAGACCGATGGTGCAGGAATAAGGCCCGGTCAGACCAGCATCCTGTGCGGCTGCGACGATCCGGTCCCGCGCCTTTTCATCCTGGGCTGAACAGGCGTCGAATTGCCCGCCATTTTCGTCGATCAGATAGCGCAAGGTGAAGGGTGTAATGACCGGGCGCGGTGCGGAAATGGACAGGCCAATGCGTAGGCTGGGCGGTGCCGCGCGCGTCAGCTCTTGCTCCAGCCGTTCTTTTTCCTGCTGGCTGTCGGCAATTGCCGTCACCTTTACAAGCCCGGGGCTGGCAGAAATTTTGGCCCGCGGCAGTCGGGTCAGCGCCTCAACAGCAAAAGCGATCGCATCGTCCCAGCCTTTGGGCTTTGGATAGTCGGCGGTTTCCAGCAAATCAGATATCGGCCCGTCATTCAGCGTGCGCAATCTTTTCGTCAGTGCGTCGCGGTCTTCGCTGGCCGGGATCAGGCCAATAACCGAGATACCGCTGTCATTGCGGAGAATTTCGGCAGAAAAGCGTGGGGAGGCCAACTGCGTCGAGGGCGCGACTTCCATTTCATCAATCACGCGCGAGGTGTCGACCTCGGTCCCCGCCGCCGTCAGAGCGTTGAATCGTGTGGCCTCATCCGTGGCGGTGCCGGTCAGAACCACCCGCAGCCCGTTTGACTGGACCTCGGCCCAGTTATGGCCTTTCAGGTCCAGCGCACGCCGAACGGCAAACTCAGAGGCTTCTTCGACCTTTGTTACGGCAAAACTTGCCGCCAACAGAGACAGCCCTGCGGACACAAGGAAGACAAAGGCAACGACGAAGAAATAAGGCAGACGCATGTGCGAACTATCGACTCCTCGGGTGAGTGTTCAGAACTCTTACAGAGGCCTAGGCCTGGGTGCAATCAGAGCAGCAAGGCGACGCAAAGGAAGATCAGCGGAATAAGGCCGGTGTCGCGGTTGGCGCGGAACAATTGCAGCAGTTTGGCGTTGTCCTCGATATCAAGTCCCCGCAATTGCCATGCCATGTGCCACCCCATCGCCCAAGGCCCGCCAAGGGCCACTACCAGGGCAATGATTGACGCCTGGGTCGTCGCGGCGTCAATGATTGCCAGTCCCATAAGCGCTACTGTTGCCATCAGGAAATACTTCAACCACCGTGCAGTATCAGTGCCAAACAGCCGGGCCGTGGACTTGATCCCGATCAGCTCGTCGTCTTCTGCGTCCTGATGGGCATAGATCGTGTCGTAAAACAGCGTCCACGCGATTCCGGCCAGATATAGCGTGATTGCGGGTATGCTTATGGTTCCCGTGTGCGCAGCCCAGGCCAGCAGGATGCCCCAGTTGAAGGCAAGCCCCAGAAACACCTGCGGCCACCATGTAAATCGCTTGGCAAATGGATAGATCGTCACTGGCAACAGTGACAACACACCCATCGCAATTGCGGCTTGGTTGAATGTGAGCAGAATCATCAGCGCCAGCAGGCATTGCAGTCCCATCCAGATCACGGCCTGGCGCACGCTGACCTGACCGGACGGGATTGGGCGGGACCGTGTGCGTTCGACCTGACCATCGAATTCGCGGTCGGTGATGTCATTCCATGTGCAACCCGCACCGCGCATCAGAAAGGCTCCGAAGGCGCAGCCGATGGCGATCCACAGATCCTCCCACCGCGGGGTGCCGTCGCTGAGGATGGCCAGTGCCAATCCCCACCAGCAGGGAATCAACAGCAACCACGTGCCGATGGGCCGGTCAGCGCGGCTCAGGCGCAGGTAGGGGCGGGTGAAAGCGGGCGCATATGTATCGACCCAGTTGCCGCTGACAGCGTCGGCAACCTGACCGTCTGGTGTTGGGGCATTGCCTTGCATATGTAAGGTCTCATGAGTGCAAAGATCAGACTGTATGTAGAGCACCCTCTGGGTCAGGGGCAATCGGTTCCTTTGACGCGCGAGCAGGCCCATTACCTGTTTGGCGTCATGCGCCTGTCCGTCGGTGGACAGGTCGCGCTGTTCAATGGGCAGGACGGAGAGTGGCTGGCCGAGGTAATAGAGGCAGGCAAGCGGGGCGGCGTCTTGTCCTGCGTTGAGCAATCCAAACCGCTGCAACTGCCACCAGACCTGTGGTTCCTGTTCGCGCCGATTAAAAAGGCGCGGACTGACTTTATCGTTGAAAAGGCAGCGGAAATGGGCGCGGCGCGGATCATGCCGGTGCAGACAGAATTCACCAATTCGGAACGCATTCGTCAGGACCGCTTGCAGGCGCACGCCGTTGAGGCGACCGAGCAATGCGGTGGAACATTTGTGCCCGAGGTGGCTGATCTGCAGCGTTTGGATCGCGTTTTGGAAAGCTGGCCCGAGGGGCGGCAACTGATGTTCTGCGATGAGGCCGAGGTAGGCTCGGCCCTGCGGTTGGCTGGCAATGAAACGGACCAACCCTGGGCTATTCTCATCGGCCCCGAAGGTGGCTTTTCCGAGCGTGAACGCGCGAGGCTGGCCGCGTTGCCTTATTCACATGTGGTCAGCCTTGGCCCGCGCATCCTGCGCGCCGATACGGCTGCCGTAGCGGCGCTGACCATGTGGCAGCAGGCGCTGGGAGACTGGGTGTGAACTGGCAAGAAGCGCAAGGCGCAGACGTTCCAAAGATCGACAGGTTCCTGTTCGAACACATCCAGACGTCCATGTTCCCTCTGGCGAACCTGCGGGACTACGGCTTGCGCGGCTCAGACCCGCGCGCCGTGAACTTGTGGGTATTGGGTGATAGTCCGCGGGCGGTTTTTGGAATCACAAATGAAGGTATGGTTCTGCCGCAATGCCCAGAATGCTCGGACGAAGAACTGAGCCATGCGATTCGCCTGATCCGAGGGCGCAAGTCGTTCGGTCTGGCGGCTGAGGCCGCTCAAGCCGGTCGGATCATGCAGCTTGCGGGATGGCAAGACCGGCCTGCAACCCTAAACAGTGACGAGCCGGGATTCTCGCTGGATCTGAATCGACTTGTCATGCCGGACGCCACCGGCGCGAAACTGGTGCCTCTGGATGAACTGCACCGATCCATAATAGTGGGATGGCGGCAAGACTATCTGATCGAAGCAATGGGCTTTGACCCTGAACGCGCGCAACCTCAGGCACAAAAAGATATCGCTGCCTATATCGAACGCGATTCCCATCGGGCCTTGTTGATGGATAACCAGCCGGTAGGAATGACCGGGTTCAACTCGCGTTTGCCAGAGGTTGTCCAGATTGGCGGTGTTTACACGCCGCCCGATTTTCGGGGGCATGGATACGCGCGACTGGCAGTGGCGCTGCATCTAAGCGAGGCGTATAGCAACGGCGCAACCCGCGCTGTTCTGTTTGCCGCTAGCGATGCCGCCGCGCGTGCCTATATAGCAATTGGGTTCCGGCCAGCAGGCCACTATTCCCTGATTCTGTTCAAAAACCCCGAGGACACGGCATGAGTTTCATCCGACCCGAAGCCAAACTGGCCCTGTGGCGCTGGCGCGAAGTGCTGGTGGCAGGGGTCGTCTTGTTGGTCGGCCTCAGCTGGATCGGCGGACCCGGTGGATTGCTCGGTTGGCTGGGCTGGGTTCTGATCGCGGTCTCGGTGGCGCTGGCCGTTATTGGCATTCAGCGCGCCCGGTTCCGTACCGGTGCAGGTGGCCCCGGTCTGGTGACAATCGATGAAGGTCAGATCACTTACCTAGGGCCGCTGACAGGCGGCATCGTTGCGACACGTGAAATCGAGCGCCTTGCGCTGGACCCGACATCGTCCCCGGCGCATTGGATTTTGGATCAACAGGGGCAGCCGACGCTTCACATTCCTGTGAATGCGGAAGGTGCCGAAGCGCTGTTCGATGTGTTCTCGGCCCTTCCGGGCTTGAAAACCGAACAAATGCTGTCGGAACTAAACGGTGGCGCGACGCATCCTGTGGTAATTTGGGAACGTACGCCTCTGCGTCCGGCCCATTTGAGGCTGCATTGACACTGGCGCGGTTTAAGACCACGACTGACCAAACGACAGACACATCAGGATCGGAGCACGGTTCATGTCCATTCCCCAGTCCGGCGGCGGACCGATCGAACGCCATGAGCAACTGGCCGAATATCTGGAATCGGGCTGCAAGCCCAAACAGGATTGGCGCATCGGAACCGAACATGAGAAGTTCGGCTATTGCAAAGATACGCTGAAACCGCTGCCCTTTGAGGGTGAGCGTTCCATTCTTGCGGTGCTGCAGGGGCTGCGCGATCTGCACGGCTGGGCCCCGGTGGAAGAGGCCGGCAAGCTGATCGGGCTGGAAAAGGACGGCGCCAATGTCTCGCTGGAACCCGGTGGGCAGTTGGAATTGTCAGGCGCGCCGCTTGAGACCATTCATGAAACCTGTGACGAGGTGAACGCGCATCTGCGTGATGTGAAGGATATCGCGGACAAGATCGGTGTCGGCTTCATCGGCCTTGGGGCCGCCCCGATCTGGACCCACGAGGAAATGCCGCTGATGCCCAAGGGGCGTTACCGGCTGATGAATGACTACATGGAAAAGGTCGGCACCATGGGCCGGTCGATGATGCGCCGGACGTGTACGGTTCAGGTCAATATCGACTTTGGATCCGAGGCCGACATGGTGCAGAAACTGCGCGTCGCGCTGGCGTTGCAGCCTGTGGCAACCGCACTGTTTGCCAATTCGCCGTTCTTTGAGGGAAAGCCAAACGGCCAGAAAAGCTGGCGCAGCTATATCTGGCGTCATCTGGATGATGCGCGCACCGGTATGCTGCCCTTTGTGTTCGAAGACGGGTTCGGGTTCGAGGCTTGGGTCGAGTACGCCTTGGATGTGCCTATGTATTTCGTCTATCGCGACGGCAAGTATATCGACGCGCTGGGCCAGTCCTTCCGTGACTTTCTGCAAGGCAAACTGCCTGCATTGCCGGGCGAAACGCCGACTTTGTCAGACTGGGCGGATCACCTGACCACAGCCTTCCCCGAGGCGCGGATCAAGAAGTTCATGGAGATGCGCGGGGCCGATGGTGGCCCATGGCGGCGCCTGTGTGCCTTGCCCGCATTCTGGGTGGGTTTGACCTATGATCAGGGTGCGTTGGATGCGGCCTGGGATCTGGTCAAAGGCTGGGACGCCGAAACGCGCGAAGAGCTGCGGGTTGCCGCGGCCCGGGACGGTTTGCAGGCGCAGGTCGGCGATATCAACATGCACGATCTGGCTGGTGAGGTGGTTTCGATCGCCCAAGCCGGCCTGAAATCCCGCGCCTTTCCCGGTGCAGGTGGGTTGGTACCGGATGAGACGCATTTCCTGAATGCGCTCAAGGACAGTATCGAAACAGGCAAGGTTCCGGCGGATGAATTGCTGGATCACTATAACGGCGACTGGAACGGCGATCTGACCCGGATTTATCCCGATTTCAGTTACTGACGGTCTCTTAGGTCTGTTGCCTTTAGGAGAGTATTTGCCAATTAACGCGATGTGACCTTGCCATGCGGCAGGGTCCTGCGAGTATGATTGGCGGGATATTCCCGAGCGTGATGGCGTCATGGCCCGTATCAGCGAACTGCATTATTCCAATGCCTATGCCGCCCAAAGCGGTGTGTCCGAGTTCCTAGAGGTTGCGCTGAGATCCGATGAGGATCCGGCCAATTTCACTGTGTCCTTCTATCAGGCGAATGGTCAGGTTGGGATCGAAATTCCGCTGGATCACCCGTCGGTTCAGGTTTCGACAGACCCTGACAACAACGAACAAGTCTTTGTGATTTCAGCGGACTTCTTTCCGATCTTGCTGACCGATCCCAATGGCGGTGGCTCTACCAACTATGAAGCCTATGCGCTGACCAATACGTCGACGGGCGAGGTCATTGATTTCTACGATATCGGTGGCGGAACCACAGATATCGTCGCTCAAAACGGGTTGGCCGCCGGGGAAACTTCGGAAAATCTGCCGGTTCTTGTCGGACCGAACCAAACCACAACGACCCTGCAATTCAATCAGCCCAACCCGGACACACTGGTGCATGCGCCGCTCTCACCCGGCGATTCAGGCGCGCCGTGTTTCGCGGCTGGCACGTTGGTCGACACGCCAGACGGCCCGCGCAGGGTTGAAACTCTGGGGCCGGGTGACCTGGTGCTAACGCAGGACGATGGTGCTTGCATCATTCGCTGGGCCGGTGGCTGCACTGTTTCAGGACGGGGTCGTTTTGCACCCGTTCGCATCCGTTCCGGCGCGTTGGGGGCGGAAAGGGACATTTACGTCTCGCCGCAACACCGCCTGCTGGTCTCAGGTTGGCAGGCGCAGCTGCTGTTCGGAGAAGATGAGGTTCTTGTGGCGGCCAAATCAATGGTCAATGACACGACCATCACATCCGCGCCTTGCGACCTTGTCCACTATGTCCACCTGTTCTTTGACCGGCATCAACTGGTGTCGACCTCTGGCCTGATCTCGGAAAGCTTCTTTCCCGGCGCGCAGGGCTTGTCGAGTCTTGACCGCGAAGCCGCAGACGAGCTGTTCGCCTTGTTCCCCGAGCTTTTGGATCAGCCGCAAAATTATGGCCCGACTGTTCGCCCGGTCCGGTGCGGCCCACAAGTGGCAATGCTGCGGGCGATCTGATCCGCCCCTCTTGCTTTCGCAGACTGCTGTGATAGCAGAGCTTCAACAGCATTCAGGGAACCGTCATGGACGATCTTAAGGCAAAATATCTGGGTCAGATCGCCGATGCAGGCGACGAAAACGCGCTCGAAGCGATCCGTGTCGCGGCTGTCGGCAAAAAAGGCGAAGTCGCGCTGAAGATGCGCGAGTTGGGCAAGATGACGCCCGAGGAACGACAGGTCGCTGGCCCCGCGCTGAATGCCCTGAAGGATGAGATCAACTCGGCCCTGTCTGCCAAGAAAGCCGCTTTGGCCGATGCCGCACTGGACGAACGCCTGCGCACCGAATGGCTGGACGTCACCCTGCCGACCCGCGCGCGCCGTCAGGGCTCGATCCACCCGGTCAGCCAAGCGACTGAGGAGCTGACCGCGATCTTTGCCGAACTGGGTTTCTCGGTGGCCGAAGGGCCGCGGATTGAGACCGACTGGCATAATTTCGACGCGCTGAACATCCCCGGCCACCACCCCGCGCGGGCCGAGATGGACACGTTCTACATGCACCGTGCCGAGGGCGACAATCGCCCGCCGCACGTGCTGCGCACCCATACGTCGCCGGTCCAGATCCGCTCGATGGAGAAACAGGGCGCGCCGATCCGCATCATTTGTCCGGGCGGCGTGTACCGTGCCGACTATGACCAGACCCACACCCCGATGTTCCATCAGGTCGAAGGGCTGGCCATCGACAAGGATATCTCGATGGCGAACCTGAAATGGGTTCTGGAAGAGTTCGTGAAGGCGTTCTTCGAGGTCGACGATGTCGAACTGCGCTTCCGCGCCTCGCACTTCCCCTTCACTGAACCGTCGGCCGAGGTCGATATCCGCTGTTCCTGGGACAACGGCCAGCTGAAGATTGGCGAGGGCGACGACTGGATGGAGATTTTGGGCTCGGGCATGGTCCACCCCAAGGTGATTGCCGCCGGTGGGATTGATCCGGAGGTCTATCAGGGCTTTGCCTTTGGGATCGGCATCGACCGTCTGGCGATGCTGAAATACGGCATCCCTGACTTGCGCGCGTTCTTTGATAGCGACCTGCGCTGGCTGCGCCACTACGGGTTTGCGGCGCTGGATATGCCGAACCTGCATGGTGGTTTGAGCCGTTAAATGTATCAGCTCAGCGCGGTAATGGCTTGGTGTTACAACTGGTGCCTTACTCGCGCTGAAAGAATGCCGCGCTGGCAAGGTTATGTCATTGAGATTTTAGCTGCCTTAGGCTTAATCGCAGTGGCCATACTTGCGCCTAATTGGGTGTTGTTTACCTATTGGGTGATCGTGTGTAGCCCGGTCAGTGTTTTTGGCGCAGCGCATCACAGCGTTTGGAAAAAACGTGATGAAATCTGGCGCGACCAGCAAAATCAATTGCAGAAGACTAAAAGCCTAATCGGCCGCTCCAAGTGAGCTAACCATTGGTTTTGCCTGCGCAAAGCAGGGCTGAGCAAAATCGATAATCCGCGCCCTGGACATCCCTCCGTCTAGTGACGGCGCTGCTTGTTACACTCTCGCACGAGTTTGTGACGTGACAGGTGGTGTTACGAAGCTAGGCTCCGGCCAATGATTTATCGTTTGCTCTGCCTGCTTCTGCTCTCCTCTGCTCCGGCCCTTGCAATGGGGCCTTGGAATTCCGATTGCCATGACGATACCGCATGTGAGGTCGGCGACCGTTCATATCATGTGCTGGAACCCGATGGCTGGGACGGTGAAACGCCTCTGCCGGTGTTGCTGCACTTTCACGGCTGGGCGCGGCAGGGGACGGTAGTGGTGAACCACGAACGTATCGCTGGGGCCACGAAGCTGCGCGGCGTGTTGTTGGTGGCCCCGAACGGGTTGGGCAAAAGCTGGGATTTCTGGACCTCGGACACCGGCGACGTGCCTTTTGCCGACCGGGTGTTGGAGGACGTCGCCAAACGCTATCCGATTGACCCGGACCGCATCTATGTCTCTGGCTATTCGTTCGGTGGCGCGATGGCGTGGCGCTATGTCTGTCAGTCGGGAAATGACACGGCCGCTTTGCTGGCGGTCGCAGGCTCGATCCGGCAGACCGAGGATTGCCCGCAAGCCCCGGCCGAGGTGCGCCATGTGCACGGGACCAGCGACACCGTGATGGATTTCCCTTTTGGGCCGGGCGGGGACACGACTTATCTAGTGGCGCTGTGGCGGGAGAAATATGGTTGCCACGACGCCACCCCGGGCGGGGATTGGAGCGTCGTGCCGATCCTGACGCTCAGCCGGATGGAATGGACCGATTGCGCGCAGGGGCAGGTGGTGCTGGACACACATCCTGGTGGACATTTCATTCCCCACGGCTGGATTGGACGGCAGTTGGATGAGCTGCTGGGGCGCGAGCCGACATATCCCTGATCATTTGACTTGCACAGGTATTTCCAGCTTGGTTGCCCGGAATGATCCGAAAATGGAACTGCCCGATGAAAACCTTGCTGCTAAGCGCCCTGATCCTTGCAACCACACCTGTTCTGGCGCGCGACATCTATCCGCCGGTTGAGGTGCTGTTGCAGACCGATAAATCCGTGATTGGTGAACCGCTGGAATACCCCGAAGGCAAGGCGCAGATAACCATGGCCATCGTGACCATGCAGCCCGGCCAAAAAACCGGCTGGCACCGGCATGAGGCCCCATTGGCGGCTTACATGCTAGAGGGTGAAATCACCGTGGATTACGGGGATGCCGGGACCAAAACCTACAAAACCGGTGACGCGCTGGTTGAGGCGTTCCGTTCACCTCATGCAGGCGTGAATTCAGGCGGAGATATCGCGCGGATTCTGGCCGTGTTTGCCGGTGCAGAGGGCGTTTCCAACACGGTCGCGGAAGAGTAGGCACCCAAGCCCCCCGCACCCTCTTTCCCCTGTCCGCAATATCCGTTAAACGCGGTCTGACCCTAGATTTACTGGCGGATACCGACCGATGAAATTCACTCTTTCCTGGCTGAAAGACCACCTCGACACCGATGCGTCGGTGGATGAGATTGCAGAGACGCTGACCGATCTTGGACTGGAAGTCGAAGAGATCGTGAATCCGGCGGACCGTCTGGCGGGCTTTACGCTGGGCTATGTGAAGCACGCGGAAAAGCACCCGGATGCGGATAAGCTGCGCGTTTGCACGGTCGCGACTGACGAAGGCGATCTGCAGATCATCTGCGGCGCGCCCAACGCACGCGAAGGTATCACGGTCGTGGTCTGTAAGCCGGGCATGTATATCCCCGGTCTGGATCTGACGATCAGCGTGGGCAAGATCCGCGGCGTCGAAAGCTTTGGCATGATGGCCTCGGAGCGGGAGCTGGAGCTGTCAGAAGAACATGACGGCATCATCGAGCTGCCCTCGGGCGAAGTCGGCGACAAATTCGTCGACTGGTTGGCCGAGAACGAGCCGGCAAAAGTCGATACGATGATCGAGATCGCGATCACGCCGAACCGCCCTGATGCGCTGGGCGTGGCCGGGATCGCTCGCGATTTGGCTGCACGTGGCGTCGGTACGCTGAAAGAACGCGGCTATACACCGGTGCCGGGTGAGTTCGAAAGCCCGATCAACGTAACGATCGACGAGGATACGCTGGACGGTGCGCCGCATTTCACCGGCCGCCTGATCAAAGGGGTCAAGAATGGCCCCAGCCCGCAATGGCTGCAGGATCAGTTGAAGGCAATCGGCCTGCGTCCGATCTCGGCATTGGTGGATATCACCAACTATATTACGTTCGACCAGAACCGCCCGTTGCACGTTTTCGATGCGGACAAGGTGCAGGGCAACTTGCGTGTTCACCGTGCCAAAGGCGGTGAAAAGCTGGTTGCGCTGGACGAGAAAAAATACACCCTGCATCCCGGTATGATGGTGATTTCGGACGATAAGGGCCCGGAGTCGATTGCCGGGATTATGGGCGGTGAGGAAACCGGCTGTACCGAGGGCACCGTGAATGTGTTCCTTGAGAGCGCGTTTTGGGATCATGTGCAGATCGCGTTGACCGGCCGTGCGCTCAAGATCAACTCGGACGCGCGTTATCGGTTCGAACGTGGCGTAGACCCTGAATACACGCTGGAAGGGTTAGAACATGCGACGCAGATGATCCTGGATATTTGCGGTGGCGAAGCCTCGAAAGTGGTCGAAGCTGGCAAGGCACCGGATCACTCGCGCGCCTACAAGCTGGATGCTGAACGTGTGCAGTCGTTGGTGGGCATGGACATTCCGGAAAGCGAGCAACGCCAGACCCTGACCCGTTTGGGCTTTCGTTTGGAAGGCGAGCTGGCGCATGTCCCAAGCTGGCGCCCCGACATCATGGGTGAGGCCGATCTGGTGGAAGAGGTCGCGCGGATTGCATCGCTGACCAAACTGCAGGGCAAACCGCTGCCGCGTGTCACCGATGGCATCCCCAAACCGGTGATGACCCCGACGCAACGCCGTCAGTCGATGGCGCGTCGCACTTGTGCCGCGCTGGGGTACAATGAATGCGTCAGCTACACCTTCATCGATCAGGCTTCGGCTGCCTTGTTCGGTGGCGGGGATGAAGCGACGCAGTTGGAAAATCCGATCTCGTCCGAGATGAGCCATTTGCGCCCGGATCTGCTGCCCGGTCTGCTGCAGGCCGCCGCCCGTAATCAGGCGCGAGGGTATGCAGATGTCGCGCTGTTCGAGGTTGGCCCGGTTTTCCATGACGGCGAACCTGGCGATCAGAATACCCAGATTACCGGGCTGCTTGTCGGTCGCAACGGCCCTAAGGACGTGCACGGTGCCTCGCGCCCAGTTGACGTGTTCGACGCCAAAGCAGATGCCGAGGCCGTGCTGACGGCCATTGGAGCACCCGCCAAGGTGCAGGTCCTGCGCGACGGTGACGCCTGGTGGCATCCGGGTCGTCACGGCAAAATTTGTCTGGGTCCCAAAAAGGTGTTGGGTGTCTTTGGCGAACTGCATCCACGCGTGTTGCAGGCGATGGACATCAAAGGCCCGGCGATGGCCTTCACCATCTGGCCAGAAGAGGTGCCTCTGCCGCGTAAATCCGGCGCTACCCGCGCCGCGCTTGAACTGCGTGATTTGCAGGCGGTAGAGCGTGACTTTGCATTCGTCGTCGACGAGAGTGTCGAGGCGCTGACATTGGTGAACGCCGCAGCCGGCGCCGACAAAGCTTTGGTCGAGGACGTTCGAGTCTTTGACGAATTCATTGGCGGCAGCTTGGGTGAAGGCAAGAAATCACTGGCCATTACCGTGCGCCTGCAGCCGACGGATGCGACGCTGAAGGAAAAAGACATCGAAGCGGTCGCCGAAAAGATCATCGCCAAGGTTACCAAGGCAACAGGCGGTACATTACGCGGTTGATGCTTGGCCGCCGCTGGCGGGAGTGTTTTTGAAAAGATGAAGGGGCGGTCGCGCCCTTTCAGTTTTTGCGGAGGACAAAAGATGCTGAACGTTTACCTATCTGGCGAAATCCACACCGACTGGCGGGAACAGATCATTGAGGGTGCTCAGGGTCTGGATATCACTTTCAACAGTCCGGTCACCGATCACGCGGCCAGCGACGATTGCGGTGTGGCCATTCTCGGGGCCGAGCCGAACAAGTATTGGCATGACCACAAGGGCGCGATGGTCAACGCGATCCGCACGCGCAAGGGTATTGCGGATGCCGATGTGGTCGTGGTCCGGTTCGGCGAGAAGTACAAACAGTGGAATGCAGCCTTCGATGCGGGTTATGCTGCGGCTTTGGGAAAGTCCTTGATCGTACTGCACGGTCCTGATCACCAGCACGCGCTGAAAGAAGTGGATGCTGCGGCGCTGGCTGTGGCCGAGCACCCGGGCCAAGTGGTTGATGTGCTGCGCTATGTTCTGACGGGCGCCCTGCCAAAATAACTCACGCTACGTTCCGCTTGCCTGATTTCAGGGCGCTTTCTACCGTCTGATAGGGCAGTGGGGGAGAGCAGCCATGGAATTCGATTACGTCATCGTGGGCGGCGGGTCCGCTGGTTGTGTGATGGCCGCGCGGCTGAGCGAACAACTAGACACAAGCGTTTGCCTGATCGAAGCGGGCGGGGCGGGTGAGGACCTGGTGATCCGGGCTCCGGCCCTGGTGGCAGCCATGGTGTCGGGGCGACCCAAGCTTAATAATTGGGCCTTTCAAACGGTGCGCCAGCCCGGGTTGAATGGTCGGAAAGGGTTTCAGCCACGCGGCAAAGCGCTGGGGGGCTCATCGGCGATCAACGCCATGCTTTACGTGCGTGGTCATCCTAGCGACTATGATGAATGGGCGGATTTGGGGTGCGAAGGTTGGGATTGGAAGAATGTCCTGCCTTACTTTCGCAAGACCGAGGGCAACGCGCGCGGTGCGGATGATCTCCATGGCGGTGATGGTCCCTTGCAGGTGTCGGACCAGTCTGAGCCGCGTGCCATCTCTCATGCGTTTGTCGAGGCCTGCGGCCAGCAACAAATTCGCAAGACAAAGGATTTCAACGGGCCGACACAGGAAGGCGCGGGCCTGTATCAGGTCACGCAGTTCCACGACGGGGCGCATAAGGGTGAACGCTGCTCGGCGGCTGCGGCCTATTTGCGGGGCGCCAAATCGCGGCCGAACCTGACAATCATGACAGGGGCAGAAGCTCAGAAGATCCTTTTGGACAAAAAGCGCGCAAACGGGGTTTTGCTGCGTCAGAAAGGTAAGGCTGTCGAGGTTCGCGCCCGCCGTGAGGTCATCCTTTCGGGGGGTGCTTTTGGTTCGCCACAATTGCTAATGTTGTCCGGTATTGGGCCCGAAGACGAGTTGAAACAGCACGGTATTCCTGTTCTGCACGACTTGCCCGGCGTTGGTCAGAATCTGCAGGACCATCTGGACTATGTCCTCAGCTATCATTCGAAACGTAAGGATGTCATAGGGCTGACCCCGGGCGGGCTATGGAACCTGGCCAAGGCAGGGTTGGACTGGCGCCGCACTGGAGAGGGGCTGTTTGCGACTCCCTTTGCCGAAGGCGGCGCGTTTTTCAAATCTGATCCATCCGTTTCCAAACCGGATCTTCAGCTGCACTTTGTTGTCGGAATCGTTGACGACCACATGCGCAAGATTCACTTGTCGCACGGGTTTTCGTGCCATGTCTGTGTGTTGCGCCCGTTCAGCAGGGGCAGCGTGGGTCTAACCTTGGACCGGGCCGGAGAGGCACCGCGTATTGATCCGGCTTATCTCAGCGATGACCGCGATCTGGATCTGTTGAAGCGCGGGGCTCGTATCATGGAATCAATTCTCGAATCCGAACCACTGGAACCCTGGCGCAAAAAGCGACTCTATCCCCATGACGGCAGTGATCAGGCCTTGGAGGCTGATATCCGCAGCCGTGCCGACACGATCTATCACCCGGTGGGCACCTGCAGGATGGGGGTCGACGATATGGCCGTTGTCGATACCGAAGGTCGGGTTCATGGGGTCGAGGGGCTGCGGGTGGTGGACGCATCGGTCATGCCGACTTTGGTCGGCGGCAATACCAATGCGCCCACTATCATGATTGCTGAAAAGATCGCCGAAGCAATCAGTCCCGGAGCGGCGTAACCAGGCCTTTTTGCACCGCGGGTCGCTCTAGGAACCGGTCGAGATACGCCACCAGATTAGCGTGGTCTTCCCAACCAACAAGGTCGCGGGCATTGTAGAATTCGAGCCCGCGCAGCCACGGCGCGATTGCGATATCGGCAATCGAATAGTCTCCGGCAATCCAATCCTGGCCTTCAAGCTGTTGGTTCAGGACATTCAGCAATCGCTTGGCCTCGTTCACGTAGCGTTCGCGGGGGCGCGGGTCTTCGATCTCGCTGCCTGCGAATTTGTGAAAATAGCCCAGTTGCCCGAACATTGGACCGATGCCGCCCATCTGGAACATCACCCATTGGATCACGCGATATTTGTCGGCTTTGGTTTGACCCAGAAACTTGCCGCTTTTCTCGGCGAGGTATATCAGGATCGCTCCGCTTTCGAACAGGCCAATGGATTCTCCGTCCGGACCATTCGGGTCGATGATCGCCGGGATTTTGTTGTTGGGGTTCAATGACAGGAATTCGGGGCTTTTGACATCTGAGTCCGAAAGCGTAACCCGATGGGCTTCATAGGGCAGGCCGGTTTCCTCCAGCATGATCGACGCTTTGACGCCGTTCGGCGTGGGGAAAGAATAGAGCTGAATCCTGTCGGGAAACTGCGCAGGCCAGCGTGCCGTTATCGGGTGAGAGGCGGTATCCAGCATTGGGGGGCTCCTGTCATGGGTTGCCAGCAATAGGTAGGTACACCTGCCCAGTCTTGCCAGTATCTGGGCTGTGCATACAAGGTCAGGGGCTGTGTGCGTGAGAACAACGGGGAAAACCTGCGTATCTCACACCTAGACCGAAGCGCGCTTATGGATCACTATTCCGCCAATCCCGCGCTGAGAGACGCGGGTTTGCCGTGAATCGAAAGGAGATGCGCGTGGATGATGTCGTAACACAGGTGGGTGCCTTTGCCCCGCTGATCATAAGCGCAGTCAAAGCGCTGGTAGTACTGATCCTTGGATGGATCATTGCTGGCGCCATTGCCGGTGTAGTCCGGCGCCGGATCAATGCGACACCGCATATTGATCAGACGCTTGGGAATTTCGTCGCCAGTCTGGTGAAATGGGTCATATTGGCCATGGTACTGGTTGCAGTGCTGGGCATCTTTGGCATTCAGGCGACAAGCATCGTCGCCATTTTGGGTGCTGCTTCTCTGGCCATTGGTTTGGCCCTTCAAGGAACGCTTAGCGATCTTGCTGCGGGCGTTATGCTGGTTGTCTTCCGCCCTTACAAGCTGGGTCAGTATGTCGATATCGGCGGCACCGCAGGCACTGTCAAGGATCTGAACCTGTTCACGACCGAGCTGGTGACGCCGGATAACGTGCAGATCATCGTTCCCAACGGACAATCCTGGGGATCGATCATCACGAACTACTCGGCGCATGACACGCGGCGTGTCGATCTGGTGTTCGGCATTGACTACGGTGACAGCGCTGATGAGGCGATGAAGATCATTCTGGATGTCGCGAAGGCCGATGACCGAATTCACTCAGATCCAGAGCCGTGGGTGCGCGTGACCAACCTGGGCGACAGCTCGGTCGATCTGACCGCACGCCTGTGGTGCAACGCCGCCGATTACTGGGACCTGAAGTTTGAGATCACTAAGGCCGTGAAAGAGGCGTTTGACGCCAAGGGTGTGTCGATTCCGTACCCACATACCGTGGAAATTCGGAAAGAGGGCTGAACTCTCCCGCCCGTCGAGCGGGCATTGGAAATGCCCTCCTCCGGTTGGGCCCGGCGCCGCGCTTTTAGCGCGGCGTTTTTTTATTGGTGCAAAAGTCGTTCGATCAAAAGAAAAGCGGCGCGCCGCCATGCCCAACGCTGCAAAGCAGCCGCTTCAGCGGCTACTTTCAGAGGCGGGAGTGCTTCAGGCGTTGACGATTGCCTCGGGCGAGACAATATCCAGACCCAGCGCCGTACCAACAGCTTCGTAAGTCAGCTGACCGGCATGGACGTTCAGACCTGCCAGCAAATGCGGGTCGTCCTGACATGCTTTCTTCCAGCCTTTACCCGCCAGCGCCAGCAGGAACGGCATGGTCGCGTTGCCCAATGCGATGGTCGAGGTTCGCGCAACTGCGCCCGGCATGTTGGCAACGCAGTAGTGCATGACGCCGTCCACTTCATAGATCGGATCGGCATGAGTGGTCGCTTTGGAGGTTTCAAAGCAGCCGCCCTGGTCGATCGCAACGTCAACCAGAACCGCACCAGGTTTCATGGTGGCCAGCTGCGCGCGCGAGATCAGCTTGGGTGCCGCAGCGCCAGGGATCAGAACCGCACCGATGACCATGTCGGCATCCTGGATCAGCTCGGCCGTTGCGCCGGCTGTCGAGTACTGGCTTTTGAATGTGCCGCCAAAGACGTCGTCGAGGTAACGCAGGCGTGGCAGAGACCGGTCCAGAACGGTGACGTCAGCGCCCATGCCGGCCGCGATCTTGGCAGCGTGGGTACCAACAACGCCGCCGCCGATCACGATGACTTTGGCCGGGCCAACGCCGGGAACGCCACCCATCAGAACACCGCGGCCGCCATTGGCTTTTTGCAGGGTCCACGAACCGACCTGAGGTGCCAGACGACCGGCAACTTCGGACATCGGCGCCAGCAGCGGCAGGCCGCCGTTGCGGTCAGTTACGGTTTCATAGGCAATCGCGGTGCAGCCCGACGCCAGCAGGTCGTGGGTCTGGGCTGGATCAGGTGCCAGGTGCAGGTAGGTGAACAGCAGCTGGCCTTCACGCAGCATCTTGCGCTCGACCGCCTGGGGTTCTTTGACCTTTACGATCATGTCCGCGGTCGCAAAAACTTCTTCTGCGGTGTCGACGATGCGCGCACCTGCAGCAACATACGAGTCGTTGTCAAAGCCGGAACCCATGCCGGCATTGGTTTCAATGATGACCTCGTGGCCGCGCGCAACAGCTTCTTGCGCAGCGTTGGGGGTCATCCCAACACGGAATTCCTGGGGTTTGATTTCCTTGGGGCAACCGATTTTCATTTCTCGCTCCTCCATTCATAAACTGCCCAAATTATGTGCAATTCGGGATGCAATTTCTGTGAAACTCTGCCCGTCATTTAGGTTTTCTTTGCGAGAATCTTCGGTATTATTGAAATTTCTTGCAAAGGATTTGCGCCAATGAGCCTTGATACGACCGATAGAAAGATTCTGGCTGCTCTGCAGAGAAACGGCAGGATGTCGAATGCCGAGCTGTCAGATCAGGTGAATCTTTCGCCGTCGGCGTGTCATCGGCGGGTCCAACGGCTTGAGGCCGAAGGGTACATCCGAAACTATGTTGCGCTGCTGGATGCACGCAAGATGAACGTCCCGACCACCGTGTTTGTTGAGATCACCTTGCAGGGGCAAGCCGAAGAGCTTCTGGACGCGTTCGAAAAAGCGGTGGCGCGTATTCCCGACGTTCTGGAGTGTCATCTTATGGCGGGGACGGCGGACTATATTCTGAAGGTTGTCGCCGAGAACACCGAGGATTTCGCCCGAATTCACCGTCAGTACCTGTCGCGTTTGCCCGGCGTAGCGCAAATGCAAAGCTCATTTGCCTTGCGCACAGTGTTCAAGACGACGGCCTTGCCGGTGTGATCGTCAGGCTGGTGTCGGGTAGGTGAACAGGATCAGATGCACGGCATTGAAGCCGAAATGCATCAGAACGGGCACCCACAACCGACCGGTCGCATAAAACCCCAAGCCACAGGCCGCACCAAGAATCGCGGCATAAGCGACCAGGGCCGGACCGCCCGGAAAATGAGCGAGACCAAACAGCAGGCCGGCCAGAGATACGCCAAGTGCTGCACCAAGTTTGGAAGCAATAAGCGACTGCAGGTACCCGCGGAAAAAAGCCTCTTCCGTCAGGCAGGTCAGAAACAGGTTCGACAATGCAAAAATCAGCCACCAAGGCGGTAGGCTGAGTTCTGGCCGGATGGCCTGCGCGGCCAGCCCAACGGCGAAGAGGGCGGGCAAGGTCGCAAGGCCCACCAGCAAGGGTGTTCTCCGGACAGGTCTCACTGAATCGGTCATTCCCGGCCCGGCCAGAAGAACCGCAAACAGCACCATTGGCTTGTCCAGATTCAAGTACATTGAAAACGCCGAACTGTCCGGTCCGGCGTAGACCCGGTCCAGTACCATCAGGTTTTGAAATCCGGGCACCAGATGTGCGCCCAATGCAAGACACCAGCCGATCAACATCACGTGGCCAACCGCCGCGCCGGTGCCTGTAAGATGGTTCAGGGCCGCAGCCCCCAGCAATCCGGCAGCAACAATTCCAACAGCCAAAGGCGTGACCAGCCCCAGGGCGAGGGCGGCAAGGCCAAACACCAACAGCAGCGTCAGGCCAAGTTGCCGCCGGCCCGAGGCCGCACTGACCATGCCGGCGATCAGTATGGACCAGGGCCATATCAATGGCAGAAGGGATACAAAATGCGCCACGGCTCTCTCATGTATTCAGGTGCGTATTGATGCCGTCGGACACCCCCAAATGGCAAGGCCGTGCAAGGATCAGCCTGTGCCTTACTGCCAGCGTTGCGTCAAATCGGACGCTTGTATCTAGGCGCAGGTCGGTTCAATTATAGGAATGATCGAACGTCTGCCTGTTTTACGGCCCCGCACCAACTTGATATTGAACTGGCGCGGAGCGTTCATCAATTATTTCTGATGACATCAGGCGGTCACACTCTCTGAGTATGGTCGGAACCCGTTGACTGATAAGGAGCAGATCTTGGCTTACCAACAAAATGACGCCCCAAAAGACTGGCTGGAAGCCGAGCTCGAAGACACGCTGGACGAAGATTTCGAAATCGAATTCAGCGAGCCGATGCTGTCGATGGAAGTTCGCAAGATCTATAAGGAACAGCATCCGGACATGCTGGACCGCAAGGTCTATTTCCAAAACCTGCTGCGATTGCAGGCCGAACTGATCAGGGTTCAGGATTGGGTTCAACACACTGGCGCCAAAGTGTGCATCCTGTTCGAAGGTCGCGACAGTGCCGGTAAAGGGGGGGTAATCAAGCGGATTACCCAGCGCCTGAACCCGCGTGTTGCGCGTGTGGTTGCGTTGCCCGCACCCAGTCGCAGGGAACAAAGCCAGTGGTATTTCCAACGCTACGTGCCGCATCTGCCAGCAGCTGGCGAAATCGTTCTGTTCGACCGGTCCTGGTACAACCGTGCGGGCGTCGAACGGGTCATGGGTTTTGCCAGTGAAGATCAGGTCGAACAGTTCTTTCAGGACGTTCCCGAATTTGAACGGATGCTGGTGCGGTCGGGGATCATCCTGCTGAAATATTGGTTCTCGATCACCGACGAAGAACAGCAGTTGAGATTCCTGATGCGCATTCACGATCCGATGAAGCAGTGGAAGCTGTCGCCGATGGATCTGGAATCGCGCATTCGGTGGGAATCCTACACCAAGGCCAAGGAGGATATGTTGTTTCGCACGAACATTCCCGAAGCGCCCTGGTACATCGTCGAAGGCAATGACAAAAAGCGCGAGCGCCTGAATTGTATTGAACACCTGCTGACCAAGATCCCGTATTCGGATGTGCCGCAGGAAAAGGTCGATCTGCCGGATCGAAAGTACAACCCGGAATATGAACGCCGAATTCTGCCGGACGATCTGTATGTTCCAAAGGTCTATTGAACAGTTGAAGTGGAATTTGGTGCGAGGCAGGGTCGCCCCGCCCCGCACCGTGGTATCCGTTAAGCGGCGTCCATCATGCAGTCGAAATCATTATAGTTGAACACAAAGACATCACCTGAATTGTCCCCGGTCATGTCAGAGCAAGTCTCAACATCGTCCACAGGATTGTCATCACCGGTCATCACCATATCGAAATCGTCGGTTTCGGGTTCCGCATCGGCATAGTCCGTGTCGTTCCAATCAAACTGGTGGAACTGCGCCTGAATCGATTGGACGAATGCCCGGATCTCGGCAAGAAACTCCTGAACGTCAAAACAGGCGACTTCTTCCGGTTCTTCGGTTCCAGGCGTTTCGGGCTCTGGCTCTCCGGTCTCGGTGACATCAGTGTCGGGCGTTTCAGGCTCGGGCTCTTCGGTTTCGGTGACATCGGTGTCCGGTGTTTCTGGTGCCGGTTCCTCGGTGTCGGTATCCGGCGTTTCGGCTACGGGTTCCTCAGGCTCGCTAACCTCGGGTTCTGGCACTTCGGCAACCGGCTCTTCGGGTTCGGGCTGCGGAGTTTCTTCAACCGGTGGCGTCGGCGCTGGCGGAGTGCCAGAGCCGTTGTCCAGCATGACCTCGCCCTGGGTGGCAGCAAAGTTCTGCGTCACCATCACAGCGTCGAAACCCTGCATGTCGCCGGTTTCAATTCCGATTCCGATGTATTTGAAATCTGGGTTCAAAATGTTGGCACGGTGACCGGGGCTGTTCATCAGGTTCTGGTGAAGCTGGGCGACGTCATCGCTGATGCCTGGCGCGCCGCGCTCGGATTGCCAGGCGATGTTTTCACCTGACCGCCAGTTGCCCGAGAAGTCGAACCCGGCCATTTCCATCCGCTGCGTGGCGCTGGAACCACCCGAGCCGGTGTGGCTGAACCTGTCAGTTTCCAGCATCCATTCACTGTGATCCTCGGACGAGTCGTTCAGGCGCGTTTCAAGCTGTAGGGGGTCCAGCCCGCGGGATGTGCGCTCTTGGTTAATCAGCGCCAGCATTTCTTGTTCGATACTACTTGCAGTCGACATTTTTGCCTCCGATTGGTTTTTTGTCGTGGTAGACCGCGCCAGTTACAAAGGCTCGATGCTGCGTTGATAGGGATGGCGTGTTCAGAGGCGAGTTTTGGCGGGTCAGTGCTACCGCCACGGGATTCGCTGCGCTGCAAAATGCCGGGCAAAATGTTGCTGAGGGGGAAATGGCAGCTTGTCGCGCGTGGGCGACCCGAGTCGGCGTAAATCATCCGACCCTAAAAACGACAAACCCCCGGGCGATGCCTCGGGGGTCGTCAAATAGTGTCATCCAAAGCTGGACGAGTGAGGTTTTAGAGCAAACCTTCGCGCTGTGCTTTCTTACGTGCCAGTTTACGGGCACGGCGGATCGCTTCAGCTTTCTCGCGCGCTTTTTTCTCGGACGGTTTCTCGAAATGTTGCTTGAGCTTCATTTCGCGGAACACGCCTTCGCGCTGCAGCTTTTTCTTCAGGGCACGAAGCGCCTGATCGACGTTATTGTCGCGAACACTAACCTGCATGTGGTTGTCACCACCTTTCTAGATAGAGTTGCAAGGAAATTGCAGGAATTGGCCGTATAGCAAAGCCGTTCTATCTTGTCTAGTACTGGTCCCCAGAACCGGAGAACCGCCATGACCATCACATATGAAGACACCAAGCAGCAGTTGTTGGACGCGATTTTGATCCATGTGCCGTTTGACGGCTGGTCCGAAGTCAGCTTTCGTGCAGCTATCTTAGATTGCGATATGGATGACACGCTGGCGCGCGCGATTTGTCCCCGTGGCGCGGTTGATCTGGCACTGGCCTTTCACGCGCGCGGTGACGCGGCGATGGAGGATCGGCTGAAGTCCTCGGACCTGAGCGAGTTGAAGTTCCGCGAGCGAATCGCCGCTGCAGTTCGGTTCCGGCTTGAGGCGGTTCCGGACAAAGAGCTTGTTCGCCGGGGTATGACGTTGTTTTCGCTGCCCACCCACGCAGCCGATGGGGCAAAAGCCTTGTGGCAGACCTGCGATCTGATCTGGGACACGCTGGGCGATTCCTCGGAAGACGTGAACTGGTACACGAAACGGGCGACGTTGTCGGGCGTCTATTCCTCGACTCTGCTGTTCTGGCTGGGCGACGATTCCCCCGATCACCAGAAAACCTGGGAGTTTCTGGATCGGCGGATAGACAACGTCATGCAATTCGAAAAGATCAAGGCGCAGGTGAATGACAACCCGTTGTTCAAACCGTTTTTGGCGGTGCCGAACTGGTTGGCTGGTCAGGTAAAAGCGCCGACAAAGATACGGGCTGATTTGCCGGGTATGTTGAACCCGCGCAAGTAAGCGTCTGGGCCTTCCAGAAATTGCCTGCTAGGCATTGGGCAAAGGAGATTTGCCCATGACCCAGATGATGCGCGCTGTCGAAATCACCAAACCCGGTGGTCCGGATGTTCTGCAACTGACGGAACGCCCGGTGCCGGAACCACAAGCCGGACAGGTGATCCTGAAAGTGGCCTATGCGGGTGTGAACCGCCCGGATGCGCTGCAGCGTGCCGGGGCCTATGATCCGCCGCAGGGTGCCAGCGATTTGCCGGGGCTTGAGGCATCGGGCGAGGTTGTTGCCGTTGGTGCCGGGGTCGAGGGTCTGGCCATTGGCGATCAGGTCTGTGCCTTGCTGCCCGGTGGCGGTTATGCGGAATATGTGGCCACACCGGCTGCGCATTGTCTGCCAGTTCCTTCGGGAATGGGGATGAAAGAGGCCGCGTGCCTGCCCGAAACGTTCTTTACTGTGTGGTCCAACGTTTTCACGCGCGGCGGTCTGAAGGCAGGTGAGCGTTTTCTGGTGCATGGCGGGTCCAGCGGCATTGGCACAACAGCGATCCAGCTGGCGAACGCGTTTGGTGCGCGGGTGTTTGCAACCGCCGGATCTGCTGAGAAATGCGAGGCCTGTGTGAACCTCGGGGCCGAGAAGGCGATCAATTACCGGGATGATGACTTCGTGGGCGTCATGCGGGCTGAGGGTGGTGCGAACCTGATCCTCGACATGGTCGGCGGCGACTATATCCCGCGCAACGTTAAGGCCTTGGCCGAAGATGGACGTCTGGTTCAGATCGCGTTCCTGCAGGGGCCGAACGTCGAGTTGAACTTTGCGATGATGATGGTCAAACGCCTGACCCTGACGGGCAGCACCTTGCGCCCGCAAAGCGATCTGGCAAAGGCGAAGATTGCGCAGGATCTGCGCGAAGCGGTCTGGCCATTGCTGGAAGCTGGGAAGGTGGCCCCCGTCATGGACAGTGAGTTCGATCTGGCCGAGGCGGCAGCCGCGCATGCGCGGATGGAAAGCTCGGGTCACATCGGCAAGATTGTCCTCAAGGTCGCCGGTTAAAGTTCTGGCGCGGGTAAATCCCGCGCTTTTTCCGATCAGACCACTGCACGGCGGTAAAGATGCCAGGTTGCATGGCCCAGGACTGGCATGACAACGATCAGCCCCAGCAGCATCGGGATGGCTCCGATGATCAACAGGGCCGCTACGATGAACCCCCATGCCAAAATGACACCGGGGTTATGCCGCAACACCCGGACCGACGTCACGACCGCCACGGGCAGTCCGACAGGACGGTCCAACAGCAATGGAAAGCTGACGACGCTCATGGCCAATGCGACCAGCGCGAATAGAAACCCGATCGCATTGCCGAAGATGATCATTGACCAGCCGGCGCCCGTGGTGAACACCTGAGTCACGAAAGCCCCAAGTGAGGTGGGCAGATCAGGCCCAAGCGTATGCACATAGATGCTCTGCGCGACCATCAGCCAAATCAGCAACAGCATGACCAGGTAGAACCCCAAGGCCAGAATTGCACCGAAGGACGGGGACCGGAAGACGCCCAAGGCGTCCAGCCAATGGACCTCGCCGCCTTGCTCGCGTTTGCGGCTGATTTCGTAAAGGCCCACGGCTGCTATCGGACCGACTAGTGCGAAACCCATGATAAGCGGTGCCAGAAGGGGAACCATGTTGCGATTAAGGCCGAACCCGAACATCAGCAGACCTGCGATCGGGTAAACCAGGATGATGAAAATCGCATCCGCCCGTGTTTCCAGAAAATCATTGTACCCGGCCTGCAAACAGGCCTTCAGGTCCTGCATCGTCAGTGTTTGCACCTGCGGCAGATGCCGGGTGTCCGCGCTGCCGATGTGGTGCACGCTTTCGGTAATATGATCGCCGGTCGCGCCGATGTTTCGGGCGGCCCAACTGATCGGATTTCCTATTGTTTTGGCCATCTTGATCCCCTCCCTTTGCCAGTGCGCAACGGGTTGAATCCGGCGGTGGTTGCCTTTGGCCGGACCAGCCGGCAACGCTCGGGGCCTAGTATAGCACAGTTTTTCCCGTTGTGGTTGCGCGGCAGCGAAAACCTACCAATTGCCCTGTTTCACAGGCGTGTTAGCTTGGCGTCAGGCAACAGGAGGTCAGCATGCAGCAAACGGCAAGAACCGTCGTCATTCATGAACACGGCGGTCCCGAAGTTCTAAAGATCGAAGACCGGCCCTTGGGCGACCCCGGACCCGGCGAGGTTCGCATCCGCCACCGGGCCTGTGGGCTGAACTTCATCGATGTCTATCAGCGCACCGGGTTGTACCCGATGGATTTACCGCACGCGCTGGGCATGGAAGCGGCAGGTGTGATTGAGACTGTTGGCGAAGGTGTTACCCATCTGAAACCGGGCCAGCGCGCGGCCTATGCCGCAGCTCCCGCTGGGGCCTATTGTGAGGCGCGCGTGATGCCAGCGGCGCAGGTGTGTCCGTTGTCCGAAGGGATTTCTTTTGACGCGGCTGCGGCGATGATGCTCAAGGGGATGACGGTCGAGTATCTGTTTCACCGGACAACGCCTTTGAAACGGGGTGACACGGTGCTGTTTCACGCAGCTGCCGGTGGCGTTGGTCTGATTGCCTGCCAATGGGCCAAGTCCGAGGGCATCACCCTGATCGGAACAGCCGGGACAGATGAGAAATGCAGCCTCGCGCAGTTCAACGGGGCTGCGCATTGCATCAACTACCGGACCGAGAACTTTGCCGAACGTGTGGCCGAAATCACCGGCGGCAAAGGTGTGGATGTGGTCATGGATTCCATCGGCGCGGACACGTTCAATGGCTCGCTGGACTGCCTGAAACCCTTGGGAATGATGATCTCATTCGGCAATGCCTCAGGTCCGGTCCCGTTGATGGATATCGGTATTTTGGGTAAGAAGGGTTCCTTGAAAATCACCCGACCCACCCTGTTTACTCATATCGCCGACCCTTCCGTCTGTCAGGCAATGGCACGGCGGCTGTTCGGCAAGGTTGAGGGCGGCGAGGTCAAAATCCATATCGATCAGCGGTTCCCGTTGGATCAGGTGGCCGAGGCGCATCGGGTTCTTGAAGCGCGTCAGACCACAGGCAGCACGGTTCTTGAACCGTAAGACCGACTGCACCCGGCTCGCCGGTGTTTGATTTTGAAACGAAAAGCGGCGGCAGAAAACTCTGCCGCCGCTTTCATTAGGAATGTCAGAAATTATTGCTGCAGTTCCGCCGGTGTTTTATCCGCGATGGTTTCCCAATTGGCGCTGGCTTGTTCGACAAAACCAGGGATGTCACCTTCCCAGCGCTGCTGGATGTCTTGCGACAGGTTCAGGTACAGCTTGTTGTCGACGATCTTCCAGTAGGTCGGGTCACCGTCAAACTTGAAGCCCATCGCAGCGCCGAATGCGCAGTAGCCGCCATATGCAGGCAGGTACGCCTCGGGGTTTTCTTCGAACGCTGCTTTGTTTTCTTCATTGGCAAAGCGATACATCGCGTCGTTGTGCAGTGTGGTGATGCGGTAGTCACCTTTGGTCGGCTCGCCAGCGGTGAAGTAGGCAACCGGATCATAGCCCTGCATGGCCAGACCGGTCGAGCTTGCGTTCAGTTCAACACCAGCGGCCAGAGCCGAGCTTGCGATGGCAACAGACAGCGCGACGCCGCCGATAAGAGATTTGAACTTGTTCATTGTTTTCACCTTTCGTGAAGGGGCTGCCACGTGACGCAGAAAATTGCGCCCAGACAACCCAAGAGTTTTTTTGTCCGTGAGACCCGCAATTGGCCGTCACGGAACCCAAGTGGGAAGGCGGCTCATCACGTTCAAAGCAATCAATTGTGAATGTGCAGGGGCGAAGAGGCATTGTTCACAAATGCAGGGTAGGCCTTAGGTATCGGGCGTCAGATCCAAAACGAATTCGGTGACTTTTTCCGCGGGCATTTCGCAGGGGCGAAGAAGAGATCCGCGTTTGGTCAGATAAAGGTTCAGGCTGATGTAGTCGCTGCCGCCCAGTGCGCGTGCGACAAGTTTCTGCGACTTGCCGTCTGAAAATTCCGTTCGACTGACGATATACCGCCTGCCGTGGGCACGCCCGGTCGACGACCCCTTGGGGATGGCAAAAAAAGCGGTAAGGAAGGCGTTCGGGGCGCTCAAGACTGCCCGATTTTTGGTTCAGTGCCGGATTTGATGCGGGCAATATTCGCGCTGTGGCGCCAATAGACCAACAGGGTCAGGACGCCAGCCAGTAGCAGCGTTTGCGAACCTGTCAGCAGAAGGGCCCAGATAGTGGACGTTGCCGCCGCTGCAAGTGCCGCAAGGGATGAGATGCGCCAGACTGCAGCAGCAACCAACCAAGTCAAACAACAGGCCACACCGACGCGCCAGTCCAACGCCAGCCAGATCCCCAGAAACGTGGCGACCCCTTTGCCGCCCTTAAATCCCAGCCAAACCGGAAAGCAATGGCCCAAAAGTGCGGCCAGCGCTGCAATCTGCGCGGCATCCTCACCCGCAAGGGCATGCGCGACCAGAACAGCAACCCCGCCTTTTGCGGCGTCGAAGATCAGGGTCAGGGCAGCGGCGGTCTTGTTGCCTGTCCGCAAAACATTGGTTGCGCCGATATTGCCCGAACCGATGTTGCGCAGATTGCCCAAGCCCATCACCTTGGCCAGGACCATGCCAAACGGGATCGACCCCATCAGATATCCAAGTGCCGCCCACAGGATCAGCTGGGTCATTGTGCTGTCGATGATCGGCATCAGGGTCTCCGGTAAACTTCTTGTCCTGCAACGAAAGTTGCGGTGACCTTACCCTGCATCCGCTGGCCGTCAAACGGTGTGTTCTGAGATTTGGATTTGAGCGAGAACCGGTCCAGCACAAAGGGTACATCCGGGTCAAACAGCACCAGGTCCGCAGGCGCGCCTTCGGACAGACGGCCACTGTCCAACCCTAATCTTTTCGCCGGGTTTAGGGCCATTGCGCGGAACAGTGTCGGCAGGTCCAACTGCCCGGCATGATACAGACGCAAGGCGGCGGGCAGCAGGGTTTCCAGCGCTACCGCGCCGGAGGCCGCCTCTTCAAACGGCAGGCGTTTGCTTTCCTCATCCTGAGGCGTGTGCATGGAACTGATCGTATCAATCAGGCCGGTCCGCACCGCTTCGATCACTGCTTGCCGGTCATCCTCGGATCGCAGCGGCGGCTTGACCTTGAAGAAGGTGCGATAGTCGGCCACGTCCAGTTCATTCAGCGTCAGGTGGTGGATTGACGTACCTGCCGTGATGTCCAGCCCATTCCGCTTGGCCCGCTCCAGCGCAGGCAGGGCGCGGGCGGTGGTGATCTGGTCGGCGTGATAGGTGGCCCCGGTCATCTCTAGCAAAGCGATGTCGCGGTCCAGTCCCATCCGCTCGGCCATTGGTGAGACGGCGGGCAAGCCACGCAGCACGGCGAATTTACCACTGGTGGCTGCGGCACCATTGCTGAGGATGGGTTCTTGCGGGTGGGCGATGACCAGCGCGCCACAGGCCCGGGCATAGGTCAGGGCGCGGGAAAACACCTTGGTGTTGGCGATCACGTGATCGCAGTCAGTAAAGGCGACGGCACCGGCATCCTGCAGGAATCCGATCTCAGTCATTTCGCGGCCTTCGCGACCTTTGGTCAACGCGGCCATTGGCAGGACGTTGACCGGAGTGTCGGCCTGCGCTCGGCGTGTGACGAACTCCAGACTTTCGGGCGTGTCGATCGCGGGGCTGGTATCGGGGCGGGTCACGATGGTGGTCACGCCTCCGGCTGCAGCGGCCAGACCGGCGGACTTATAGCTTTCCTTGTGCCGCTCACCCGGTTCGCAGACCTTGACGCCGATATCGACGATACCGGGGGCAAGGCACTGTCCGCCACAATCGACGACCTGCGCCTCCGGCGTCGGAGCATCCCCTTCGCCGCGCGCAGTAATCCGACCATCGGATACATGTAGCCAGCCAGGGCTGTCGGTGCCGGTTTCCGGGTCGATCAGGCGGGCATTGGTGAAAATAGTGTTGTTCATGCCATTGCCCTTTCGATGGCGGCTTTGGTGGCGGCGGGGTCAGCCTGATACTTGATCAGGTGTTTGTCACCGCCCTTGGTGACGATCTGGACAAAACTGCCCATGAGGTTGACCGCCTCTATCTGATTCAGCGTCACATTGCGCGGGCCGGGGCCGGTTAGGGTGGTTTCCGTCATCTGCCACGTTGTGGTCAGTTCTTCTGAGGCCAGGTACCATGCGCGAAAGGCAACCGCGGCAAGACCCGCGGGCGCCCCGGTCCAGACGTAGGGGTTGCCGACCAACCACAGCACGATCATCGCGACCGCCATGGCCCCGGCGGCCAGCCATGTATTCGTGCGGATATACGCGCCTTTGTCGGGGGTGAAGGTCACAGGATCAGCCACAGGATGCCTCCGATGACCAACAGCGCCACCACTGCCAGCATGGCCGACCCAATACGGCCAGGATTGTCGTCTTGTGGTGGGGTTTGCGGGGCCGAGAACGGTTTCGCGCTTTCTGCTTTAATTGCTCCGCCGGTCCAGCTTGTCGCCTCTTCAGTGTAAAGGCCAATCAGGCGCACTTTGGCGTCCGGTTGCAAAGTGGCGGCACGTCCCTGAAAAGCGGCACTGCGCACGACCATGACCCAGCCTTCAATGCTCTCCAGCGCAGCCCGGTCCAGCTGATCTTTAGGGACGCCGCACCCTTCGTTGAGATAGCCATAAAGACCCAGTTCCTCGAGGTCCGAGACAGGAAATACGTCGATCTGGGTCAGATCCAGACCCTCGACACCCAGAATCTGGTCTGCCGCACCGGGTTCGCGCAGGAACTTTGCCTCTTCCGGGCGCATGTCCAGCTGAAACAAGCGCAGGACGCCGTGTTCATGTGGGGCGACGTTCAGATCACTCATGCGGCCTCACCAAGGTTGCGGGCCAAAAGTTCCATTGCGGCCATGCGAACGGCGACGCCCATTTCGACCTGTTCCTGAATAACGGACCGGTTAATGTCGTCCGCCAGCGTTCCGTCAATCTCAACACCGCGATTCATTGGGCCAGGATGCATGACGATGGCGTCCGGTTTGGCCTGCGACAACTTAGCGGCGTCCAGACCATAGCGGTGATAGTATTCCCGTTCCGAGGGGATGAACCCGCCATCCATCCGTTCTTTCTGGAGGCGCAGCATCATCACGACGTCGACGTCCTTCAGGCCTTCGTTCATGTCGTCGTAAATTTCAGCGCCAAACTCGGCAAACTGGCTTGGGAGCAGCGTCGGTGGTCCAATCAGACGAATACGGTTTTCCATTTTGCCCAGCAGGATCAGGTTTGACCGCGCCACGCGGGAATGGGCGACGTCGCCGCAGATTGCGATATTCAGTCGGTGCAGGCGACCTTTGGCGCGGCGAATGGTCAGGGCGTCCAGCAGAGCCTGCGTCGGGTGTTCATGTTTGCCGTCACCGGCATTTAGCACCGCGCAGTTCACCTTCTGCGCCAGCAGGTCGACCGCGCCGGAATGCGGATGGCGCACCACCAGCAAATCGGGGTGCATCGCATTCAGCGTCATCGCTGTGTCGATCAGCGTCTCGCCTTTTTTGATCGAACTAGCTTGCATCGCCATGTTCATCACATCCGCGCCCAGCCGCTTGCCTGCGATTTCGAAACTGGCCTGCGTGCGGGTTGAGTTCTCGAAGAACATGTTGATTTGGGTCAGCCCTGACAGCACGTCGGAATGCTTGGTCGACTGGCGGTTCATGTCGACGTATTTTTCGGCCAGATCGAGAATAACAGTGATATCGGATTGCGACAGATGCTCGATGCCAAGAAGGTGACGATGGGCGAAACGCATTGGCGGGCTCCTGTCTGACAATCGCGCCGCTTATAAGAAGCCGCGCTGCTCAAGGCAACCTAAGGTTCGGTTCACTCGGGCAGTTTCTCGCATCCGCCTTCGGGCAGGCACTGTTCGCCGGGCTTGCACCACTTACCATATCCGCAGTCTACGGCCTTGACGGGAACACAGCCCTGGTTTTTGGAACACTTGAACCCCTGACGGCACTGCGATCCGGTTTTTTCGCAAAGATACCAGCCGGGGCGTGAACATCCGCCACCCGGCAGGCAAGACGATCCGGATCCGCAAATGCGACCGTCGTCGCATGTCAGCGAAGGCAGTTCCAGAATGTCAGGTGTATTGCGCTCGCATTCGCCACGGGCATTGCAGATGCTGCCGCCGGGGCAATCCAGACGCGACCTGCATTTGTTTTGCCCCGCTGGGGCACATCGGGTCCCGCCCGCCACACAGCGCTCGAACGGCCCGCAGGTTCTACCGCCACCGCAATAGGTGCCGCCCAGGGGAATGCAGTGGCCATCAAAGCTGCATCTTTGGCCACCCGAACAGCATGTGCTGCCACATTTGAATTGGCCCGCGCGGCACTGGCCATATCTGTCTTTGAACTGCGCAGAAGTAGGACTGCTGAGAATGATCAGCAGCAAACCAAGAAACAAGAATCGCAATACAGACAACATGAATATGGCAATCGTCGGCGCGATGGACTGACCAATCAAGGTCTATCTGCTTTCCCTCGTTCAAAAGGTGGTTAGATTGAGGGGTATGGAATCGGCTTTGGACTATCATACTGCCCGTGCTCTGCTGGAATGGCAGATCGAGCTGGGCGCAACGGATGCGATCGGTGATGCACCGGTGGATCGCTATGCGTTGCCGGATACTGCGCCCAAAGCCAAGAAACCCGCAAAGGCCCAGACCGCACGAGAAAAACCCAAGCAAGTTGATCCGGTTGCGGTTGCGAAATCTGCGGCACAGGCTGCAAGGTCGCTGGATCAGTTGCAGGCGGCCATGGACGCGTTTGACCATTGCGAGTTGAAGCGCGGTGCGCGGCAGTTGGTCTTCGCAGACGGCACCCCGGGTGCGCGGGTGATGATTATCGGAGAGGCCCCTGGCCGCGATGAGGACCGCGAGGGCAAGCCCTTTGTCGGACGCGCCGGTCAGTTGTTGGACCGGATGCTGGCCGCGATTGATCTGAAGCGGACCGAAAACGTCTATATCACCAACGTCCTGCCGTGGCGCCCACCGCAGAACCGGGATCCCAAGCCCGAAGAGATTGGCATGTTGAAGCCGTTTCTCGAACGGCACGTGGCCTTGGCCAAACCCGAGGTTTTGGTGGTGATGGGCAATATCAGCTGTCAGGCTGTTCTGGGCAAACGGGGGATCACACGGCTTCGGGGTCAGTGGGATCAGGCGATGGACTTGCCGGTTATTCCGATGTTCCATCCTGCATATCTGCTGCGACAGCCACAGATGAAGCGGCAGGCATGGGCCGATTTGCTGGAACTCAAATCAAGGCTGGAGGGCAAGGCATGAAGATCCTCGCATTCTCGGACCTGCATATGGCGCGAAACCGTGCCGCAGACGTTGTTGCAGCCAGCGATGAGGCCGATCTGGTTATCGGAGCCGGAGATTATTGCAACATGCGGCAAGGGCTGGATGACGCGATGGCGATGCTGTGCGGCGTCAATGCGCCGCTGGTTCTGGTTCCGGGCAATGCCGAAAGTGCAGGTGAACTGACCGACGCTGCGCCGGAAGGCGTGCATGTTTTGCACGGGACAGGCATGACCGTGGATGGACTGCGTCTGTTTGGCCTTGGTTACGGCGTGCCAGTGACGCCATTCGGTGAGTGGTCCTGTGATCTGACGGACCCTGAAGCGGCTGAATTGCTGGATCGTTGCGAAGGGGCTGACATCCTGATTGCCCATTCTCCGCCCAAGGGTCACGGCGATCTTACGTCGACGGGTGATGCGGTAGGATCGGTGGCGGTCCGTGACGCAATCGAGCGGTTGCAGCCGCAATTTGCCCTTTGTGGCCATATCCATGACAGCTGGGGTTACCGAGGCGCAATCGGCGTGACGCAGATCGCCAATCTTGGCCCCACAGTAAATTGGTTCGAGGTCACCACGTGATTGAAACAGTTACGCTGCTGGCGTTTATCCCGGCGGCAATTGCCCTGAATCTGACCCCCGGGGCGGACATGATGTTCTGCTTTGGGCAGGGGCTGCGGTCCGGGGCGCGGCCTGCAATCGCCGCTAGCGCAGGTATCTCCGTCGGATCGATGGTTCACGTTCTGGTGGCGGGTCTCGGTCTAGGAGCGGCTGTGGCGACGATGCCCTGGCTGTTCGATGTGATCCGCTGGATGGGCGTTGCTTATCTGCTGTATCTCGCCTGGGGGGCGTTTCGGAATGGGGCGGTTTCTGCGGATACTCCCTCCGGTCCCACCCAATTGGCATTCCGGGACGGGCTGGTGGTGAACCTGACCAACCCCAAAGTAATTCTGTTTGTTCTGGCTTTTATTCCGCAGTTCGTGAATCCGGCGGCGGGTTCGATCCTGCTGCAGTTCCTGGTTTTCGGATCCATCATTGCCCTGGGCGGATTTGTGGTGAATGGGCTAGTGGGAATTTTTGCCGGTGGTGCGGGGCGGATGCTAATCGCGAACCCGCGCGCTTCGCGCATCATGGGCTGGGTGACAGGAGGGATTTTCGCAGCCCTCGCGATCCGGCTTGCCATCTTGGAAAGGGCCTGAGGAAACATGTCGCGCATTTATGAGACCAAAGACTTCATTCCGGTCCGTATCGCCGTGCTGACCGTCTCGGACACGCGGTCGCTGGACGAGGACAAATCCGGCCAGACACTTGTTGATCGTATCGAAGGGGCAGGGCACAGGGTCGCTGATCGCAGCATCATCCGCGATGAGCGCGGCGAGATCGCCGATCAGTTGCGTGTCTGGATTGCGGATCCTGGGATAGACGCAGTGATTTCGACCGGTGGTACGGGCCTGACGGGCCGCGACGTAACGGTCGAAGCGCATCGCGATGTCTATGAGAAGGAAATCGAGGCTTTCGGCACGGTGTTCACAGTCGTTTCAATGGAGAAGATTGGTACGTCGGCCGTGCAATCACGTGCGACCGGTGGGGTCGCAGGCGGCACATATCTATTTGCATTGCCCGGCAGCCCGGGCGCTTGCAAGGACGCCTGGGACGGCATTTTGGAAAAACAGTTCGACTACCGCCACCGTCCCTGCAATTTCGTCGAAATAATGCCCAGATTGGACGAACATTTGCGACGGAAGTAGACTGGTCGCACGTTAAACCGTTCATAACCGCTTTGTGGCTTGGCATTTTTTGCTGCCCAGCTACCTTTTGCTAATGGCAGCCTGATGCAACCGGGGTGAATTTTATATGCGATTTCTGAGGCAAAGCCTTGTTGGAGTCTTTTTGACGTCGTTGACAGTGGCCCTGTTGTTTGTGGCGGCGCAGATGATTTCGGGCGCCGTGCAAGACGTTCTGACACGGGAGGAGTCGGCTCCGCAGGCGCGCGAGCGTGTCTTTGCCGTTTCTGTTCGGTCTGCGGAATTGGAGACCGTGACACCATATCTTGAAGCTTTTGGCGAGGTTCAAAGCCGTCGCAGGTTAGAGTTGCGCGCCGCGCTGGGCGGGCGCGTTGTCGGGCTGGCCGAAGATTTTGAAGATGGCGGTGTGGTAACAACAGGCGAAGTTCTGGTCGAACTTGATCCCGCAGACGCCCAGTCCGCGCTGGACCGCGCAAAATCCGATTTGCTGGACGCGCAGTTTGAAGAGCGTGACGCGGAGCGGTCGCTGCTGCTGGCGCAGGACGAGTTGAACTCGGCTGAGGCGCAGGCGGAGCTGCGCGGGCGCGCCTTGCAGCGCCAACAGGATTTACAGACCCGCGGAGTTGGGGCCGCAGCATCTGTGGAAGAAGCCGAGTTGGCCAAGGCTGCCGCGCAGCAGGCGGTGCTGGCGCGGCGGATTGCCCTGGCCCAAGCAGAATCCCGCGTCGATCAGGCGACCACCCTGTTGTCACGAGCCCGCATTGCGCTTGAGGCTGCTGAACGCGATCTGGATGATATGACAATCCGCGCCCGGTTCGGGGGCACATTGACGGATGTAACGCTAGTCGAAGGACGGCTGGTGTCCGCGAACGAAAAGCTGGCGGAACTTGTCGACCCGAATGCGTTGGAGGTGGCATTCCGCGTCTCAACCGCGCAATACGTCCGATTGCTGGACGCAGCCGGTGATCTGATCGACGCACCGGTGACAATCTCGCTTGAGGTCACGGGCACCGACCTGACCGCACAAGGCCGCATTAGCCGCGACAGCGGATCGGCGGGCGAAGGGCAGACCGGGCGTTTGATCTATGCCCGACTGGATGAGGCGTCGGGGTTCAAGCCGGGCGATTTTGTTACCGTCACAGTGCAGGAACAACCGCTGGACAACGTAGTACTGCTGCCGTCTTCGGTTCTGGATGCTGTGGGCACAGTGTTGGTGCTGGATGAGAATGACAGGCTCGAAGCGCTGCCAGTCCAGTTGATCCGCCGTCAGGGCGATGAGGTCTTGCTGCGCGGCGAAGGTTTGGTTGGGCGTGAGGTCGTGATAGGCCGTACGCCGCTGCTGGGGTCGGGCGTGCGTGTCCGGCCCCTGCGGATAGATGATAGCGCCGGGGCCGCACCGGATATGGTTGAGCTGTCTGTGGAACAGCGCGCTAAGTTGGTCGCTCAGGTTGAGGCCAGCACCCGCATGCCAAAGGACGTAAAAGAACGGGTTCTGGGCCAGTTGAGCGAGGCCAAGGTGCCCGCCTCGCTTGTCCAGCGGCTTGAAAACAGGGCGGGGGGCTAAGCGCTATGATGCGCGAGATCCCCGGCGCGGCAGGCGGCATCCTTAGTTACTTCACGCGTCACAAAACGGTGGCAAACCTGCTGCTGCTGGTGATGCTGGTCCTGGGCGCGGCGGCAATCCCGAACATGCGGGCACAGTTCTTTCCGGATGTGATCCTGGAACGCGTCGACGTGAGTGTGGACTGGGATGGGGCCGGTCCCGAAGATGTGGACAACGGTATCGTTCAGGTGCTTGAGCCCGCCTTGCTGGCGGTCGAGGGTGTCGCCAGCACCGAGTCCACGTCACGCGAGGGGCGCGCCAGCATTCGGCTCGAGTTCGAGCCAAACTGGGACATGTCCCGCGCCGTCGAAGAAGTACGGACGGCTGTCGACAGTGTCACCAGCCTATCCGACGATGCCGAAGAACCAACAATCCGGCGGGGTGCCTGGCGGGACCGGGTTACAGATGTGGTTGTCACCGGGCCTGTCGATCCTGATCAACTGGCCAAATTCACGGACGAATTAATCAACCGTCTTTTCGCGGTCGGGGTTACTCGTACCACGATTCGGGGGCTTGCTGCGCCGCGCATCGTGGTCGAGATACCGACCGCCCAACTGATTGCCAACGACATTACTCTGTCCGAGGTCGCGTCGGCAGTCGCGGCCGAGGTCAACGCAAACCCAGCGGGTGATGTGACCGGCGCGAATGCCCGTATTCGCACGGGTACGGAAAAGCGCACACCCGAAGAAATCGAAGGTATCGCCCTGCGCAATTTTGCGGACGGATCTAAGTTGCTGGTGGGCGATGTGGCGCAGATCCGGGTCGAAGGGGTCAACCGCAATCGCAGCTACTTTGTGGGCGAAAATCCGGCAATGTCGGTGCGGGTAGATCGCTCAAACCTGGGTGACGCGATTGAAATCCAGCACGCGGTCGAAGACGTTGTGACGGAAATGCAGGCCAGCGTTCCCGAAGGGGTGACGATCGAGCTGATCAGAACCCGCGCTCAGGCGATCACCGACCGTCTGGATATTCTGGTCGACAACGGCCTTGTTGGCTTGGGCCTTGTGGTCTGCCTGCTGTTTTTGTTCCTGAATGCGCGGATCGCCTTTTGGGTCGCAGCAGGTATTCCGGTTGCCATGTCCGCCGCGATTGCCTTCATGTATATCGGCGGGCTGTCGATCAACATGGTGTCCCTGTTCGGCCTGATCATCACATTGGGCATTGTTGTGGATGACGCCATCGTCGTGGGCGAGCATGCCGATTTCCGCGCGCGCCGATTAGGTGAGGCCCCAATGGTGGCCGCTGAACGCGCGGCGCGACGAATGGCGATGCCGGTCTTTGCGGCGACCCTGACAACCGTGATCGCCTTTTTTGGCCTGACCCTCGTTGGTGGTCGGTTCGGAGAGTTGATCCGTGACATCCCCTTTACCGTTATTGCGGTCTTGATAGCGTCGCTGATCGAATGTTTCCTTATTTTGCCGAACCATATGGCGCATGCCATCGCGCATTCCACGAAAGAGCACTGGTATGACCTGCCCAACCGCGTGGTCAATCGCGGGTTCCGCTGGGTGCGGGATCATCTGTTCCGACCGTTGATCGCCTGGGTTGTCTGGGCGCGATATGTGGTGGTTGCAATGATGGTGGTGATCTTGGCCAGTCAGATTGCTCTGTTCATTCGAGGTGATGTGAACTGGCGGTTTTTCAACGCACCCGAGCGCGGCTCGGTCACGGGCAACTTCATAATGGTCGAAGGCGCCACCCGCGCCGAGACTGTGGCCATGATGCATGAGCTGCAGCGTGCGACCGAAGAGCTGGGCCAGATCTATGAAGAGCGTCACGGTCGCAACCCGATCGACTATGTGCTGGCCGAGGTGGGCGGTTCCGCAGGATGGGGATTGGCCGCCGCCGATGGCAAAGACGCTGACTTGCTGGGTGGTATTTCCATCGAGCTGATCGATGCGGATCTGCGCCCCTATTCCAGCTTTGAGTTTGTGGGTGAGTTGCAGGATTTTGTTCCGCGCCACCCAAAGGTCGAACTGCTCAGCTTCCGGGGCTGGCGCTCTGGGCCCGGTGGCGATGCCATTGACGTTCAGTTCTATGGCGCGGATGTGAATACGCTCAAATCCGCATCAGAGGACTTGCAAACTGAGCTTTCGAAATACTCTGAAGTTTCGGCGCTGGAAGACAATCTTGCCTATGACAAGGAAGAGTACATTCTGGACCTGACGGCACAGGGTCAGTCGCTGGGGTTCAGGATCGAAACGCTGGGGCGCGTGTTGCGCGACCGGTTGAACGGGATCGAGGCGGCAACCTTCCCGGACGGCCCGCGTAGTGCCGAGATCAGGGTCGAACTGCCCGAAGGCGAGCTGACCGCCGATTTCCTGGAGCGCACTCTGATGCGTACACCCGATGGAGTGTATGTGCCGTTGGCCGATATCGTGTCGGTCGAGCGAAAATCCGGCTTCTCGACCGTCCGGCGCGAAAATGGCCTGAGGGTGATCTCGGTAAACGGTGACATATCGGAAGACGACCCAACGCGCGCGGCTGAGATTGCACGTGCCATGGGCGAGGAAATCCTGCCGAAAATCGCCTCGGAACGACAGGTCGAATGGCGAATGGCCGGCCTGAGTGAACAGGAAGATGAGTTCCTGTCCGAGGCGCGCACCGGCTTGATCCTGTGCCTGACCGGTATCTATCTTGTACTGGCCTGGGTTTTCGCCAGTTGGACGCGGCCGCTGGTGGTGATGGCGATTATCCCCTTCGGACTGGTGGGCGCGATCTGGGGGCACTATCTGTGGGAAGTTCCGCTAAGCATGTTCACGGTCGTTGGTCTGCTGGGGATGACGGGGATCATCATCAACGACTCGATTGTTTTGGTGACGACCATCGACGATTACCAGAAAGAGCGCGGGCTTGTGCCTTCGATAGTTGAAGGCACCGCAGACCGGTTGCGGCCTGTGATGCTGACGACGCTGACGACGGTTCTGGGGCTGACCCCGTTACTGTATGAAGGGTCGCAGCAGGCGCAGTTTCTTAAACCCACAGTCATTACTTTGGTCTATGGGCTGGGCTTTGGAATGTTGCTGGTCCTGCTGCTAGTCCCGGCGTTGCTTGCCATTCTGAACGATCTGTCTCGCCCAATGACCGCGATGCGTCGGGCGGCACGTGCCCCGGACCGTGTGGTGCAGGGGACGTTGGCGTGTTCGGGCCTCGCCTTGCTTTCATGGTTTACGGTCACGATGGTGTGGCCCGCAATTTACGGCGCGCCCATCGGGTTCTTGTCCGGGCTTTATGCGGGCGAGGAAGGCATGGCTATTCTTCGGATGGGCTTGGGCGCATTCGTTACAGGTGCCGCGCTGATACTGTTCCTCAGCGTGGCAGTCTCAGGCTTGCTTTATACCCGGCTCAAAAGGCCCGCGACCTAAGTCCGGCGCAGGGCGGTTTCCAGCAGATCGATGACGCGGTTGCTCATCTCTAGTTCGCCGCGGCGGATCTGATCTACAGGGAACCAACGCGCATCGAGCGCGTCGTCACCTGCAATGGGGTCGCCGGTTTGATACTGACAGGCCACGCCTACCAGCAGGTAGTGTGTCTGGACGTCGCCGTTTTCGTTCCAGCGCAGCAAATCAAGATTGTCTAAGTAGTGCTGTGGGTCTGCAATGACCGAGGTTTCTTCGCGCAGCTCTCTTTGCGCGGCTTGCAAAACAGTCTCGCCCCATTCCACGTGACCCCCAGGAAACCCCCATAGCCCAGCATCAGGTTGCTTGCTGCGTTGAACCAGCAGCACTTGGTCCTGATGCAGGACTACTGCCAAAGCGCCGATTTTTGGAGTTTGTGTCATGAAATCACCGGGCTCAGCTTGCGCTGCATCCCCGAATGTCGACTGCGTGATTTGCCCCCAACACAGTGATCCGAATTTCCGACCGATCCAGGGCAAACGGTCCACCGGATGCATTAATCACCTCAGAGGTTGCGATCAGAGTGTTGCCGGTTCGCGTCGTCTCGGTCTGCGAAGCCCAGAGCGCCGGGTTCCCCGGCTCGATCACGGCCACCTCGCGACCGCCTGCCGAGGGCATGGTCACCCGGGCCTCGATCTTCATCCCGTCTGATGTGGGTGAGAGGTGACAGGTGGTATGGGCCACTCTGGCCTCGTGTTCGGAAAAGGGCCTTTGTGCCAGTGCAGCGGCGATGGTGGGGTTGCGCCCGGCGTCTGCGTTCAGCGTGTGGTCGAAATCCAGCTGTTCCGGGATGCAAACATCCTTGCAGACGCCCAGATCCATCGTTCCCTGCAGGCGTACGGGCTTGGCCGGGTTTTTCGGCGTGATCTCGACTGGCAAAACCAGTTGGTTTTCGTAGCCGATCGATTGCAATCCGTTCTGGTCAAAAACATTGGGTGCGGGCCATGTAATCGACACATCCCCGACGTTGTTCGAACGGTTCCAGTCGAATTGCGGCGGAATGCCAGCATCCCCCGGCGCACGCCAATAGGTTTTCCAACCGTCCTGCAGCGTCACACGCACGGCGCTGAGGTACGTTCCTTTAGCGTTGCGTCCGCCATCCAGAATATCCAACTCGGCAACGGGGCCGTTGACCTGCGCTGTTACAGGTAAGGCCAGACCAAAGGTTATGGCGATTGCCGGTAATACATTTTTTACGCTCATGGTTCATAAATGCGCGGTTGCGGCACAGAATCCAAGTCACGTTCCGGTAACCGGGATGAAATCTGCGGAAATGTGCGCTGATCCCTTGCCAATCCGGGTGACCAAGGGTCATTGTTGAGGCATACCTGATAAGAGATGTCGGCCCATGGATCTTACCGGAAAACTGTTGATTGCGATGCCTGGCATGGGCGATCCGCGTTTTGATCATTCGGTGGTGTACCTGTGCAGCCATGGCGAAGATGGTGCTATGGGGTTGATTATCAACAAACCTTCGGATCTGCGGCTGAAAACTCTGTTGAGTCAGCTCAACATCCCCTGCCGGATTCCGGTTGTGGGTGAACGTTTGGTCCATTTCGGCGGTCCGGTCGAGATGTCGCGTGGTTTTGTCCTGCACAGCTCGGATTACGAGGCGAACCTGCATTCCATGCACATCACGGATGAGTTCAGCATGACGGCAACGCTGGACATCCTAGAGGATCTTGCCTCGGGGCGCGGGCCTTTGAACTCCACTTTGGTGCTGGGCTATTCGGGTTGGGGACCTGGTCAGCTTGAGGATGAGATCGCGATGAACGGCTGGCTCACGACCGAGGCGTCGTCCAAGCTGGTCTTCGATGTAGCCGATGATGAGAAATGGGGAGGTGCGCTTGCGACTTTAGGCGTTGACCCCTTGATCCTGTCTGCCGAGTCCGGACGCGCCTGATCAGCCGTTACGCGGGGCCGCAGCGCGGCGCAGGCGGTCGTTAATGGCCGCACCCAAACCATGTTCCGGAATTTGGGTCACCGCAATTGATCTGCCGGTGTCATTCAGGCTGTGCAGTGCGGCGAACAGGTTGGCAGCGGCCTCAGCAAGATCACCTTTCGCTGACAAGTTCAGATCGCAGTCCACCGGGCCAAACCCCAGCAGAACTTCATCGCCTTGGGCGGTGCTGGCGTTCAGACGAACGGGTGCATCCGGAGCATAATGCGATTGCAGCTGGCCGGGCGCGTTCAGCGCATCACCCGGCTGGTGGTGGTGCAGCTGAGTATCCAGAACCGCCTCGATCTGTTCCAGCGAAACGCCGCCGGGGCGCAAAAGGGCAGGCTCGCGCGCAACGCCCACGATGGTGCTTTCCAACCCGACCCCGCAAGGCCCATCGTCCAGAACCGCGGCGATGCGCCCATTCAGGCCGGACAGGACGTGCGCGGCTGTGGTCGGGCTGATTTGCCCGGACGGATTGGCCGATGGCGCGGCAACCGGGCCGTCGAATTCGGACAGTAGCGCACGGGCCGCAGGGTGGGCTGGCACTCGCACGGCGAGCGTGTCCAGTCCGGCTGTCACCAGCGATGAAATCCCGTGATCCGGTCGCAGTGGCAGAACCAGAGTCAGCGGTCCGGGCCAGAACGCGGCCGCTAAGGCCTCGGCCTGATCGGACCATGTCACGAACCGCTGGGCGGCTTCGATCGAGGCCACATGCGCAATCAACGGGTTGAAGCTGGGTCGTCCCTTAGCGGCATAGATGCTTGCCACCGCTTCTCCGTTACGGGCATCCCCGCCCAAGCCGTAGACAGTCTCGGTCGGGAAAGCCACCAGAAGGCCTTGCCGCAGCAGGTCTGCCGCCTGTGTAATTCCGGCAGGATCGGCGTTTAATGTCAGAGTGCCGTTGGGGATCATTGGTGGTGACGCCGCGTTTTGATTGCGTATAGCATTTGGACCGATACCTAATCGGTGGAACTCAGATGCATAAAGGTGGGCGGTGGAAATTCCAAGCCCGTCGGCGTAAACGCAATCAGACAGCCTAGAGGGAAGACATGCCATATCGCGCCCCAATCTCTGATTATGAATTCTTGTTCCGCCACGCGGTCAATTTTGACAAGATCGCTGCCACCGAGAAATTCTCGGAAGCCAGCGACGATGTGGTCAGTGCCATTCTGACCGAAGCCGGAAAACTGTGCGAAGAGGTGATGGCCCCTCTGCAACGCCCCGGTGATCTTGAGCCCGCGCGCTTGGAAAACGGCGTGCTGCGTACCTCGACCGGGTATGCTGATGGCTGGAAAGCCATAGCCGAAGGCGGCTGGGTCGGGATGAGCGGTGATCCGGATTATGGCGGCATGGGTCTGCCGATGACGTTGACCACCGCCGTTAATGAAATGATGTCTGCCGCTTGTCTGTCGCTGCAACTTGCGCCGCTGATGACACAGGGCCAGATCGAAGCGATGGAACATCACGCCAGCGATGAGCTCAAGGCGCTGTATCTGCCTAAGATGATGGCAGGTGAATGGTCTGGTACCATGAACCTGACCGAACCACAGGCCGGGTCGGATGTGGGTGCGTTGACTTCGAAAGCCGAAGCCAATGGGGATGGCACCTTTTCTGTGACAGGGCAGAAAATCTTTATCTCATGGGGTGACAACGATTTTGCTGAGAATGTCTGCCATTTGGTACTGGCGCGCCTGCCCGATGGCGTTCCCGGAACCAAGGGCATTTCGCTGTTCCTGGTGCCCAAGCTGCTGCCGGATGAGAACGGCAATCCCGGTGTGGCCAATGATCTGAAGGTCGTATCGGTCGAGCACAAGATGGGCCTGCACGGCTCACCAACCTGCGTGATGCAGTTTGATGGTGCCAAAGGCTGGCTTGTAGGCAAGGAACATGGCGGCATGGCCGCGATGTTCACCATGATGAACAACGCGCGCCTAGGTGTTGGTGGTCAGGGCGTGGGTGCAGCCGAAGGTGCCTATCAGCACGCGCTGGCCTATGCGTTGGAGCGGAAACAGGGCAAAACCCCCTCGGGCACCATTATCGACCACGCGGATGTGCGTCGGATGTTAATGAGCATGCGTGCTGACACTCTCGCTGCGCGTGCGATTATGCTGGCCAACGCCGCGGCCATCGATATGGCCAATGCAACGGGCGACGCCGATTGGATGTCTCGTGCCGCTCTTTTGACGCCGATTGGCAAGGTTTTTGGCACCGAGACGGGAATGCGCGTATCTGAGACCGGTGTTCAGGTCCACGGCGGTATGGGCTTCATCGAGGAATCCGGTGCGGCTCAGTATTATCGCGACGTCCGTGTGACTGCGATTTATGAGGGAACGAATGGCATTCAGGCCATGGACCTTGTCGCGCGCAAGATGATGGATGGCGGCGAAGCAGCCTCGCGCCTACTGGACGAGATCGAAGATCATGCCGAACAGGCGCGGGCGACCATGCCCGAACTGGCTGGCCCGGTTTGGGAAGCGACCGAAAGCTTGCGCGAGGCGACCGAGTGGATGGTGGCGCAGTCTGATATGAACAACCGGTTTGCCGGGGCGTTGCCCTATCTGCATGCCTTTGCCCGCGTTTTGGGTGCGCATTACCACCTGAAGTCGGCTCTGGCTGAACCGGGTGGCCCGCGCTTTAAGCTGGCCCGGTATTACATCAACGCGCTGTTGCCTGAATATGCTGGGCTGCTTGTTCAAGCACAGAACGGGGCAGATGATGTTTTCGGGCTCAGCGCCGAGGAGTTTGTATCCTGATGGACGGAGATACCCCTTTGGCGATCAGATATCCCTGGTCTGAGCCTCCGGCCGAGGGCGAGGCGACCGAGATTGCCGAAGGTGTTCTGTGGATGCGTTTGCCGCTGCCCATGGCGCTGGATCACGTTAACGTTTATGCGCTGGACGATGGGGACGGCTGGACAGTGATCGACACAGGAATGTCGTCGAACAAAACACGGCGCATCTGGGAAAAGCTGATGGCGGGCCCGTTGGCGGGCAAGCCGATCACGCGGGTGGTTGTGACTCATCATCACCCCGATCACGTGGGCAATGCGGGTTGGTTCCAATCCGAACATGGCGTGGAACTGGTGGCGTCGCGAACGGCCTGGCTGTTTTCGCGGATGCTACAGCTGGATGTTCAGGAAAGCTGGCCCCAGGAGACGCTGGACTATTACCGCAGTGCAGGAATGGCGCCTGACGTTCTGGCCAAGCGGATGGCCGAGCGCCCGTTCAATTATTGCGACACTGTTTATCCGATGCCGCTGGGTTTCACCCGGATCAAGCAAGGCAGTGTGATCCGCATGGGTGGGCGCGACTGGGATGTTCATATGGGCAATGGTCACGCACCAGAACACGCCACGTTCTGGAGCCGAAACGACAATCTGGTGATCACCGGCGATCAGATCCTCAGTTCGATCAGTCCCAACCTGGGTGTATATGTCACCGAACCTTTGGCGGATCCGGTTGCGGAATGGCTTGAGGCCTGCGAACGGCTACAGGGGCTGGCGCGACCCGATCATCTGGCGCTGGGCGGGCATAAGTTGCCATTCACCGGGCTGCCCATCCGGATGAGGCAACTGATCGACAATCACCACAGCGCATTGGATCGTTTGGAAAAGTATTTGGACCAGCCCAAGACCGCTGCCGAATGTTTCATGCCCTTGTTCAAACGGCAGATCAGCGGTGGCGAGTATGGGCTTGCGCTGGTCGAAGCGGTTGCACATCTGAACCATCTTTACCACATTGGAGCTGTCACCCGGACGCGCCGCGCGGACGGGGCGTGGGAGTTTCAGCGCAAAGGGTAAAGCCATGCAGGATCAGATCGAAACATCGGCCGAGGCCGCCGAAGCCGCAGCCTTGCCGCGCTGCTACGAAGTGCATTCCGACCCCGAAGCAAAGTCAGGCGCAAAAGACCTGCCCGGCCCGTTGCAAAAGCCGGTCGAAACGAAAAGCCCCGCGCAGTGGGCTTATGAGCGGCTGATCCTCTATATCCAGAATTTCGAAAAGACGCTGACTGGAGACCAAGAGGTTGCGATGGGATTCACAGGCGGCGACGCAGGCGTCATGCGGATCGAGGGGATGGGGTATTTCGATCCCGATATCATCACCTTTTACGGGTCCGATGCGACCGGCGCGCGCACTCAACTTGTACAACATGTCAGCCAGTTGAACGTGATGCTGCGGGCCCTGCCCAAATCGGTCGAGGACAAACCCGCCAACCGGATCGGGTTCCGTCTGGCGGCTGATCTGGAAGAAAGCTGATCACCTGACTTGCAATTCACGTCTGCGCAGCCTTGAATGAGTCTACCATTCAAGGGGACCTCACGTGACCACTTTCTCTGCCGTTACAAGTGCCTACAAGGGTGCATGGGCTCGTCGCCGTGTCTTTGTGCCGATCTATCTTGTTGTGCGCCTGCTGTTGGTTGCGCTGATTGCGCCCGGCGTGGCGATCACGGTGAATCTTGCCGTATCGCTGTCCAACCAGACGGCACTGACTGATCAGGCGATCGCTGCATTCATCCTCTCACCTGCCGGATTTATTGCGGCCGTTGCGGTTCTCAGCCTGTTTCTACTGGCCGAGGTGTTTGTCTTCTCGGTCATGGCCGGGTCGCTGCGGATGGCAGAGCCGGACCCATGGCGCGCTGGTAGTTCTTCGATAAGGCTGATCCTGTCGCGGCTTCCATCCCTGTTCGGATTTGCGGTGCGCTTTGTTGTGCGCGTTCTGCTGTTGGTTCTGCCCTTTGCGGTCGTTTCTGCCGTGATCGCATGGTGGACGCTAACTGAATATGACATCAACTATTACCTGACCTTCCATCCGCCCTCATTCTGGGTGGCCGTGGTGCTGATCGGGGCGGTTGCGCTGGCTATGGCCTGGGTGCTTATCCGACGCCTGTCAGCCTGGGCTTTGTCGCTGCATTTGGTTTTGTTCGAAGGCGTTCACCCCGGACATGCGTTTGGCATCAGCGCCAGTCGGATGGAAGGTAGGCGCGGACGCCTCAAGATAGAATTGGCAATCTGGCTGGCTGTGCGCCTTGTCATCGCCGCCGTGATCGCCTGGGTGGCCGGGCTTTTGTTCGCACTGGTGCCGCTGCAAGGCGCAGCCAACCTGAAACTGGCCCTGATTTACAGCCTCGCCGTTGCCGGTATCTGGTCACTGGCCGGACTGGTATTGGCAGCCACGGCTCTGGGCGCATTGGCAGCGCTGCTCGATGGGTTCTTTGATATCCAGACATCAGAACCAACCCCTCCAAAGCCGCGCAACCTGCGCAGAACAATGGTCACGGCTGTTGGGGCCGCCATCGTTGCTGTTCTTGTTGGGATATGGTTCGGGCAGCACCTTCTGGAAAGGGTGCAGGCATCGGACCGTGCAGAGGTTATCGGTCATCGCGGCGCTGCCGCGCTGAAGCCCGAAAACACGATGGCCTCGGTTCTCAAGGCGATCGAGGACGGGGCCGACTGGGTTGAGATCGACGTGCAGGAAACAGCGGATGATGTAGTCATCGTCGCCCATGACAGTGATTTCATGAAACTGGCCGGTGTTAACCTCAAGGTGTGGGATGCCACGATGGAGGATATTGATCAGATCGACATCGGCAGCTGGTTCGGTCCCGAATACGCCGATGAGCGTACGCCGACTCTGCGTGACGTGCTGGAGGCCGCGAAGGGCAAGGCCAAGGTCATTATCGAATTGAAATACTACGGCCACGACGTAGACCTTGAGAATCGGGTTGTCGCTCTGGTCGAAGAGCTGGGCATGCAGGACGACATTGCAACGATGTCCCTGAAATACCCGGCAGTGCAAAAGATGAAGACGATTCGCCCCGACTGGCGCGCCGGTGTTCTAGCCGCGACTGCTGTGGGTAATCTCTCAGGTCTCGAAGGTGATTTTGTTGCGGTGAACGCCGCGATGGCGACGCCGGGTTTGGTCAATTCGGTCCATGCGGCGGGTAAGGACATCTATGTCTGGACAGTGAATGATCCGCTGCAAATGTCGGCGATGGCGTCGATGGGGGTGGATGGGCTGATCACGGACCGACCAGCGATGGCAAATGAAGTTCTGCGTGTGCGCGCCGAATTGGGGCCGGCAGAGCGGTTGTTGTTATGGCTGGCGACGACCTTCGGCATGTCCTTTGATACTGAGGCGATGCGCGATGAAAGCCCCTAATCTGGCGGCAATCCTTTTGGTGAGTGCCGCGCCAGCCTTCGCGCAAGACGTCATGCGCAGCTTTGAGTTGCCCGCGCATCGCGCCCTGATGGCGGAGCGCAGCAGCGCAGAGTTGACCCCGTTTGAAACGGATGGCTGTTCGGGTGGTCTTTCGGCAAGCTGGCGCTTTGTGGCGGATACGTTCCCCAGCTTTCGGGGACTGTATGAGGCGCACCCACCGTGGGAATACTGCTGTGTGACCCATGATCGCGCCTATCACCATGCCGGCGGGGCTATGCGGGCCGAAGACAGCTATGACGCACGCCTGTCCGCAGACGACACCCTGCGTGCTTGCGTCAAAAAGCATGGGACAGACCATGCCGAGGAATATGCCGAGCGCTATGACATGACGGCCGAACAGATTCGCACCGCCCATTCCGTCACGGCCGAGGCGATGTACGCGGCGGTCCGATTTGGCGGTGGCCCCTGTTCGGGCCTGCCCTGGCGTTGGGGTTTTGGGTATCCGGGGTGCTCGGTGTTCCCACCTTTGGCCCCTGCGCGCGAATGACGTGGTGACAGGCCTCGGATTTTCCATTATCCAACATTTCAAACACGCGAATTAGGATTCTGAGACTCATGGCTGAACACAAGCACGGCGAAATGGATATCACTGTTCAAACCAAAACCTTTGATGGGTTCGTCAAAGCCACCACATGGTGTGTGGTTGCCATCGCCCTCCTTTGCCTGTTCCTGGCGGTCTTCGCCGCATAATCCAAAAAACGGGGTTGACCGTGATCCGGATTTTGATTGCCTGCCTGCTGGCAGCAACTGTTGCTGGCTGCACGGGATCGCAGCGTCCGCAAGCCGACCGGGCCGAGGTCGCTGCCCGATCCTATCGTGATCCGGGGCGTTCGACCCTGACGCTGTATACGATGATCAGCACGCGCACCGGATCTGGTGCGCATACCTCGTTGATGATCAGCGGCAGCGAGCGGGTGATCTTTGATCCTGCAGGGTCTTTCCGCGCAGATGTGGTTCCGATCAAGGACGACGTGCTGTACGGCATCACCCCGAATGCCGAGCGCGCCTATCGCAGCTCGCACGCGCGCGAGACACATTATGCGCGTATCCAGACGATTCAGGTAAGCCCGCAACAGGCCGAGATTGCCTTGCAGCTGGCCAAACAATCCGGTCCGGTCGCTGGCGCTTATTGTGCGAATTCCACCGCGTCGCTGCTGAAGCAGGTTCCGGGGTTCGAACAGATCGACGTGACCTTTTTTCCGGTCAAGCTGTCGGATCAATTCGGTCAGCTTCCGGGTGTTGTGACAACGGAGTATCGTGAGAACGACGATGCCGACCTGCAAAAAGGTCTGGCCGCCAACAATGCGGCACTGAACCAACTGGAAACGGTCTCAACCCAATAAGTACAGCAACCCGTACAGGATTGCGGCGCCGCTGAAGATTGCTGCCAGCACATTCTTTGTGATCACTCCAACGCTCAGCGCAACCGCGGCGGCCGCCATCCGTGGAATGTCGGGCTGCCCTTCGGTTGCGGTTGGCCAAACAACCAGCGGTGCAATCAGGGCGGGCAGGATGGCGACAGCGGTATAGCGCAAGTGGCGCAACAGCCAGGGAGGCATCGGGCGATCCCCGACGAGGCCGATAAAGACAAACCGCAAACTATAACTGCCAATGGCAAGTCCAATGATGATGGACCAGATCGTGACCGGATCAACAGGGGTCATTGTGTGGCCTTTCTGCGTTCGGCGAACAATTCGGCCTGAGCACCGGCCATCATGCCGGCACATCCGGCAATCAGCAGGCCCAGATTGTATGGGATGCCAGCGGTCATCAAAGAAACGAAAATGGCGACCAGCGCAGCCACCACATGGGGTAGGGTGCGCATCATTGGCCCGATCATTGCCAGAAATGTAATCGGCAAGGCAAAGTCCAGCGCCCAGCTTTCGGGAATGCGCGTGCCAAGAACCGCGCCCAGATAAGTCGCAAATATCCATAGCGGCGTGATGGGGGTGACCGAGCCCACGAAATAAGCCATGCGCTGGGGCACCGTCATCCTGGGTTCTTTTTCAAACTGCACGATTGAACAGGCATAAGACTGATCGACGGTCAGGTAGGCCGCACATGCCCGTTGCCACATCGGCGCAGCCCCCAGATAAGGGGTCAGCGACGCTGAATACATCGCCATCCGCAGATTTACCGCCAGGGCAGAGACAAGAATAATGGCCGTCGGCGTCTGATCCTGCAGCAATTGCAGCGCGGTAAACTGCGCAGCACCCGCAAAGACGGTGGATGTGAACGCCATGGTTTGCACGATATTCAACCCGGCCTCGGTTGCGAACACGCCGAACAGGGTGCCAAACGGGATCGCCACAAAAATGAACGGGGTCCCGTCGCGAAAACCCTTCCAGAAGTATGACTTGGATATGGTGTCTGCCATGGCTAAATCCTATGGTGATCCCCGCAGCAGTAGCGGTCTTGGGAAAGGGTTGCAATTGGCCACGGAACAGAACCAGTCAGGCTACATCATCGCCCCAGATCCCGGTGCGCCCCGCCTGACCCGCGCCGTTGAAGGCGTGGACCAGAATGGTGAGGTCAGCCAGATCTCGGTGGTCGAGGAACGCCCGCTGACGATTTTCCTGAATTCGCAAGAGATCGTGACAGCGATGACGATCGGTGACTACCCCGAGTATCTGGCGCTGGGGTTCCTGCGCAATCAGGGGATGCTGCTGGTCGATGACGACATCACGCGCGTCGATTACGATGAAGATCTGGAAACCGTAGTGGTACGCACTGCGCGCGAGACCTCGTATGAGGACAAACTGAAGAAAAAGACCCGAACCAGCGGCTGTGCGGTCGGCACGGTGTTCGGTGACATGATGGAAGGATTGGAGGACGTGCGCCTGCCGCAGGTCTCGGTCCGCACCTCGTGGCTGTACGATCTGGCCGCCCAGATCAACCGCACCCCGTCGTTGTATCTTGAGGCCGGTGCGATTCACGGCACGGTGCTATGTCGCGAGAACCGCCCGCTGGTCTATATGGAGGACGTTGGCCGCCACAACGCGGTCGATAAGATCGCCGGCTGGATGCTGTCCCAAGGAGAAGGCGCAGAAGACAAAATCCTCTACACCACCGGACGCCTTACCTCGGAAATGGTGATCAAGACCGCGATGATGGGCATCCCGGTTCTGGCATCGCGATCGGGCTTCACCGCATGGGGCGTAGAGATTGCCCGCGAAGTCGGACTGACATTGATCGGTCGGATGCGTGGGCAGCGCTTTGTATGTCTTTCAGGTGAGGACCGACTGATGCGTGATGTGGATCCGGCGACTGTGGCGGTCGAGGATAAGAAACACAAAAGGAAAAGCTCCCAGTCCTGAAATCCGTTGGGTAACCAGTCGTTCTGAGAAAACTCTGCAAGTTCCAGAAGATATACACTAAGGTGGAGCAACTTAGGGTGGAATTTTGGATGGTTGCCACGTAGGGAAGCTATGGAATTAATCAGTTTAATTGCACCGGTCTTCGCGGTGATCTTGACGGGGTACGTGTTTTCTTGGACGAATCTTCTGGGTGAAGACACGTCAGAAGCTCTGGTGCAGTTTGCGGTTTACGTCCTGATCCCCGCCATCATGTTTTACCTGATTGGTCAGGAGGAGTTTGAGAACCTTCTAAACTACGGTTTCTACGTGTCGTATGGCGGTACGATACTGGCTCTTTTTGCCGTCCTGTTCATCGGTTTGAAGGCGCTGACGAGTTTTCAGGTCGGATCAGCAACCGTTTTGGCCTTTGCTGGCGTTGCCTCGAACACAGCGTTGGTTGCGCTGCCCATCCTCCATGCGATTTTTGGATCAAAGGGGGCGCTGCCGGCCGTATTGGCAAATCTGGTGGTCGCCATTCTGCTGTTGATCATGACCACCATTCTAGAGACCTCGGCCGGGCACAAGGCAAGCGCCAAGACACCCATTTACAAGATCCTTCTGAATGTTTTGAAAAACCCGATAATCGCTGCAACGTTGTTGGGCGTTCTTTACTCTTTCACAGGTATTGGGTTTTCTGACGCCGTTTCGGATTATTTAGAGCTTATGAGCCAGGCGCTTGCAGCTGTTGCGCTGTTTGCGATCGGGTTTACCACAAGTGTTCGCACGATTGTTCAGACTGGACCAATGATCCTGTTCTTGACGGTAGTAAAACTTCTCGTTGTTCCGGGGGTGGTGCTGCTTGCGGGGCATTTGATCGGGCTGGATCCGCTTTGGATCATTGCGGCGACGGTCTCTGCAGCAGCGCCCACGGCAAAGAGCATCTTTTTGCTGGCCAAACATTATGATCAGGAGCCGCAACTCGCCGCTCACATCGTGTCGGCGACCTCGTTCCTGGCGGTCGGGACTTTGATCCTGTGGCTGTTTGTCCTGCATCATCTGCATCCTACCGCGTTCCAATTGAATTGAGTTCGCTCTACAAAGTTGCGATCTATTGATCACTTGGACGCAAGCAACAAGGTGCAGCAATGAACACCCCTTTGGGCGTAATCCTCGCAGGCGGCCTCGCCACCCGTATGGGCGGCGGCGACAAGGGTCTGATGCAGATCGGGGGGCAAAGCCTGCTGTCTCATGTCATTGACCGGTTCGGCCCGCAGGTAGACGGTCTGGCGCTGAACGCCAATGGCGATCCCGAACGGTTCGCCGATCTGAACCTGCCGGTTCTGCCCGATACCATCGAAGGTTTCGCCGGGCCTTTGGCGGGTGTGCTGGCGGGGCTCGACTGGGCTGCCAAGCAAGGCGCCGACAGCATAGTCACAGCCGCTGCTGATACGCCGTTTTTTCCACGCGATCTTGTGGCGCGGCTGACCGACGCTGCCCAAGGGCAAACACATCCTCTGGTGCTGGCCACCACGCCGCGCACCGGGGATGAAGCGCTAAAGTCCGGCGGCGGCAAGCGGGTCAACAGGCATCCGACATTTGGGCTCTGGCCTGTCGCCCTGCGCGATGATCTGCGGGATGCCTTGAATGACGGGCTGCGCAAGGTTGTGCTGTGGACCGACAAACATGACGGTCGTGAAGCTTTGTTTCCCGCGGAACCTTTCGATCCCTTCTTCAACGTCAACACGCCCGACGATTTGGCGCGGGCGCAAAAGCTGCTGGAACAGGCATGAGGGTCTTCGGCGTCACCGGCTGGAAAAACGCAGGCAAGACCGGCCTAGTGGAGCGGTTAGTGACCGAGATTACGGGGCGCGGCTTTTCAGTTTCGACGGTCAAACATGCCCATCACGCGGTCGATGTCGACCAGACCGGAACCGACAGCTTCCGCCATCGAGAAGCCGGTGCGTCCGAGGTGCTATTGGCATCCGGCAAGCGTATTGCCGTGATGCAAGAACTGCGCGGGGCACCTGAGCCGCCTTTGGCTGATCTTCTGGCTCGGCTGCTCCCGGTCGATCTCGTACTGATCGAAGGGTTCAAACGAGAAAGCCACCCCAAGGTCGAAGCGTTTCGTGCCGAGGCCGGCAATGCGTTGATGGCCCCGGAAAACAGTACGATCCGCGCTGTCGCCAGCGATACGCCCCTGCAGGTACAGGTTCCGGTGTTTGATCTGGACAACACCGCCGCAGTCGCGGATTTCATCTTGAAAGAGGTCGGATTATGACGCCGCCAAACATCACGCCTCCGCCCCTGCGAAATGATTGTTTTGCCTTGCCTGCCGGGGTCAACTGGACACCTGTTGACGACGCGCTAGCCTTGTTGCGATCTCGGTTGACGGTGGTGACGTCGGTCGAAACCGCTCTGATCGGGCAGGCTGTGGGGCGGATACTGGCAGAAAACGTTTTTGCGAAACGTTCAAACCCGCCGCAACCGAACACGGCCGTGGATGGTTATGGTTTTTCCGGGGCTGCCCCCGAGGGTCCCCAAGTGATGCCGCTGCAGGATGGGCGCGCTGCGGCTGGTATTCCGTTTGATGGCACGGTGCCACACGGCAAGGCGCTGCGCGTGTTGACCGGCGCAGCGCTGCCTGCCGGCGTGGACACTGTCATACTGGAAGAAGACGTGACCGTTCAGGATGGCCACATCGCCTTTCACGGCCCGCTGAAACAGGGCGCAAACACACGCAAAGCTGGCGAAGATGTCGCCGAGGGCGATTTGGTTTTGCCTGCCGGGCGCAGGCTGACCCCCGCTGACATGGCCCTTCTGTCGGCCACCGGGATATCCGAGGTAGCGGTACGCAAGACGCTGCGCGTTGCGGTTCTCTCGACCGGGGATGAGCTGGTCGAGCCTGGAAACTCTGCCGGACCCGGCCAAATATTTGACGCCAACCGTCCGATGCTGTTGTCGATGATCGCGCGGCTGGGCTATGAGCCGGTGGATATGGGGCGCGTGTCTGACGACCGGGAAGATCTGCGTGACAGGCTGGACAAGGCGTCGGAACAGGCCGACGTCATTCTGACCAGCGGCGGCGCGTCCGCCGGGGATGAGGATCACGTCTCGGCCCTGTTGCGAGAGGCCGGTGCGATGCAAGAGTGGCGTATTGCGCTAAAGCCCGGCCGCCCCCTGGCGTTGGGTATGTGGAACGAAACGCCCGTATTTGGCCTGCCGGGTAATCCCGTCGCTGCCAAAGTCTGTACGTTGATCTTTGCCCGTCCGGCGCTGGGTCTGATGGCGGGCGAAGGCTGGTCTCAGCCGCAGGGGTTCGACTTGCCAGCCAATTTCGAGAAGCGCAAAAAACCGGGGCGGCGCGAGTACTTGCGGGCCCGTGTCCGAGACGGTCGGGTCGAGGTTTTTGCCTCGGAAGGGTCGGGTCGTATCAGCGGCCTAAGCTGGGCCGAGGGATTGGTCGAGATTCAGGATGGCGCATGCCACATCAGGCCGGGCAATCTGGTGCGGTTTATTCCCTATGGCAGCTTTGGGCTGTGATCAATCGAAGGTACCTGCGACACGCCCCAGCAGCATGAACGCACGGGCAGTTCGCGTGTCGCCCAAAGCGGTCAGGTCCGCGTCGCTGGCAACCGGTTCAAATTCAACGATCATGTGATCAAAACGGCGTAGGAAATGGTGCACGGCGTCCCGGAATATCGGATCCTGCTTCATCCGCGCTGCCGTCAGTGCCAGCGAAGACCGGTCCCTGATCCCGCCCAACGCGGCAACCGCGCGGCCGCGCGCGCCCTGTGCGAACTGCCGCCAGATTTCGGGACGCGCCATATCCGGGCGCAGATCGTCCATATAGATGCCTTCCTGACTCAGCAGGGTAAGCACGTCCTGCGAAGCCTGCACCAGTTGGGCGGTCTTGCGATCCCGTAGCGCCAGCCTAAGGGCGTCGAACCCTTCAGCATCATCCTGCGTTTCCGGGAAATTCAGCGCCCGAATGAAGGTATCGGTCGTCAATGGCGGCGCGATATCTTCGGCCGGGGTGCCCAGTTCCAAAGATGTCTGGTCGCTTGTGGCAACAGATGCTTCGCCGCGAACCGGCTCGGTCCGTTTCGACGAAAACGTCGCCAGCGCGGTTTCTGCTTTTTTGGCGGTCTCGGCGATTTCGTCCAGCTTTTTGCTGACACCGGGTTCTTGCAAGCTGGCGGCGCGCTGTTGCTGAATCACGTAAGCCTGACGGATCGCATCTATCGCTGTCTGCAGCCGAGCGCTTTCCTCGCGCATGACGCGACTGGCGCGCATCGCCATAGCGGCGACCCAAATCATCGCCACCGGCATGAAAACAGCCAGCAGGGTCACGACGAATCCGCCGCCATCGACCTTGTCGGGAAGCACCAGAAACACAATCGACACGATCAGCCAAACCACGCTAAGCGCGACGGCAACGATCTCGATCTCGGTTACCGAAGGATGCGAAGGCTTGTCATATATCCCCAAAGGGGTTGGCCGTTCGGGATCTTGTTCGGGATTGGGCTCTGACATGGTCAAGGCTCCGGTCAGGCATACTCGATACTTAGAACTTCATAGGACCGCACACCGCCGGGGGTGCGTACTTCGACACTGTCGCCTTCTTCCTTGCCGATCAATGCCCGCGCGATGGGGGATTTGATATTCAGCAGGCCTTTTTCAATGTTGGCTTCGTATTCGCCAACAATCTGCCAGGTCTTTTCCTCGTCAGTGTCTTCATCCACCAGGGTGACCTTTGCGCCAAATTTGATCGCGCCGTTCAGTTTGGCGGGGTCGATCACATCGGCAAGCGACAGAATGCCTTCCAGCTCTTTGATGCGACCTTCGATGAAGCCCTGCTTTTCGCGGGCCGAATGATACTCGGCATTCTCTTTCAGGTCGCCCAGCTCGCGCGCTGTTGCGATGGCTTCGATGATCGCCGGGCGCTCGACGGACTTGAGGTTTTTGAGCTCCGCCCCAAGCGCGGCATTACCCGCAGGCGTCATTGGAATTTTTTCCATGTTCTTGTCGTCCACGCATAAATTGGTTCGCCCCGCCGCATGAGACACGCGTCGGGGCGATTTGATGGGTCGTCAATTAACTGACCCAAATGAGGCGTGAATTGCAAGGGGGCTTGGTCGCACAACGCGCGGATTACGGCCTATGGTGTTCGGGAAAAGTCTGAATCGCCAATACCCTGCCACGCTCGTGGCTCTCGGGGCATTGGCGATGAAGAATCTATCGGGTGTTTCCCAGAACGCCTTAATCGTAGCTAATCACTTCGAATTCGATGTCATTGTCGTCATTGAAATAGAACCGCCGACCCGGTTCATAATCAGCATGGGACTTGGGCGTAAAACCGGCGTCGATCACCTTCTGCTCGGTCGTGTCGATGTCTTCGACCAGAACGCCCACGTGGTTCAGCCCTCCGACGATGTCATAGCTGCTTTCCCCGGACGGTTGTGGATCGCTGGGCGCGTAAAGCGCCAGATAGGTGTGCTTGGCGCCCACGTGAACCGTGTAACCGCCTGCAATTGCCGGGCCTTCCCAGCGTGTTTTCCAACCGAACACCTTGTGCATCCACGCAGCCGAGGCCTGCGGGTCGCGAACGGTGAAGTTGGTGTGTTCAAGTGTCGCCATCATGGGATCTCCTTTGTGTCTTGAGGCTTGTCCCGACTCACCGTAATTCCTAAACCTAACTTTAGATCAAGAGATTTTTCAGGAGGATGTGATGGCGGCTTCGGAAGGGTTGGCAATTGGCGCATTGGCCCGGCGCACAGGCTTGGCCGTTTCGGCGATCCGGTACTATGAGGCGCAAGGTCTGATATCGCCCTGGCGCAATGCGGGCGGGCAGCGGCGGTATCAGCGCGCAGATATCAGACGCCTGAGTTTTGTGATGATTGCGCAGCAGTTCGGCCTGACCTTGCCCGAGATCCGCGAGGTCCTGTCTGGCCTGCCTGGAAACCGCACGCCAACACCGCAGGATTGGCAGGACATCAGCAAGGGGCTAAGGGCCCATCTGGACCAGCGAATCGATACCCTGACGCGTTTGCGCGACAATTTGGATGGCTGCATCGGCTGCGGATGTCTAAGCCTGCCGAAATGCGCCCTCTACAACCCGGATGACCGCGCAAAATCCAATGGTAGCGGTCCCAGGTACCTGATGGGGGACTCACCCGAGGCATAACTGCCGCATTGCAGCAAAGTTACGCCGTGTTTTGATTGACCAAGGTGTTTGCGACCATGTAATCAGCCGTGAAACAAAATTGCGCAGAGCATGCAGTGAAAGCGCCAATTCGGAAAGTTAGCTAGGGAGCCCGCGATGGCCGAGATTGAACGCGAAGCGATGGAATACGACGTGGTGATCGTGGGTGCAGGCCCCGCGGGCCTGTCGGCGGCCATCCGTCTGAAACAGCTGGATGCCGACCTGAACGTCGTGGTTCTGGAAAAGGGCTCGGAAGTGGGCGCACATATCCTGTCGGGCGCGGTTCTGGACCCTTGCGGGCTGGACGCACTGATCCCGGACTGGAAAGAAAAAGGCGCGCCGCTGAACGTGCCGGTGCATGAAGACAACTTCTATATGCTGGGCGAGGCGGGCAAGATTCGCATTCCCAACTTCCCAATGCCGCCGCTGATGAACAACCACGGCAACTACATTGTTTCGATGGGCAATGTCTGCCGCTGGATGGCTGAACAGGCGGAAGAGCTGGGAGTGGAAATCTTCCCCGGCATGGCGTGTTCCGAACTGGTTTATGGCGACAATGGCGAAGTCAAAGGCGTCGTCGCCGGTGTCTTCGGCCTAGAGCCCGATGGATCATACGGGCCGCAGACCGAGCCAGGTATGGAACTGCATGGCAAGTACGTCTTCCTGTCGGAAGGTGTGCGCGGTTCGCTGTCCAAGGAAGTCATCGCCAAGTATGACCTCTCTGCTGGCAAAGAGGTGCAGAAATACGGCGTGGGCATGAAAGAGATCTGGGAGATCGACCCGGCCAAGCACAAGGAAGGCTCAGTCACGCACACCATGGGTTGGCCGCTGGGCAGCAACGCGGGCGGCGGGTCATTCATCTACCACCTTGAAAACAATCAGGTCTATGTCGGTTTCGTGGTTCACCTGAACTACAAGAACCCGCATCTGTATCCGTACATGGAGTTCCAGCGCTTCAAGCATCACCCGATGGTGGCCGAGCTGCTGAAAGGCGGCAAACGCGTCGCTTACGGTGCCCGTGCGATCACCGAGGGTGGTTATCAGTCGATGCCCAAGCTGGTTGCGCCGGGCGTGGCGCTGTTGGGTTGTTCCGCAGGCATGGTCAACGTGCCGCGCATCAAAGGCAACCACAACGCGATGCTGTCGGGCAAAGCGGCGGCTGAAGCGGCGTTTGACGCCATCAAGGCCGAGCGTTCGGGTGATGAACTGACAGCCTATGAAACCGACGTGCGCGACGGTGCAATCGGCGCAGACCTGAAGAAGGTGCGCAACGTCAAGCCGCTGTGGTCGAAATACGGCCTGACCGCCAGCCTGATGCTGGGCGGCATGGATATGTGGACTAACACGCTGGGCTTTTCGCTGCTGGGCACGCTGGGTCACGGCAAGAACGATGCTGAATCGACCGAAGAGGCCAGCAAGCACAAGCCCATCGATTATCCAAAGCCCGATGGCAAGCTGTCCTTTGACCGTCTGACCAACGTTTCCTTTGCGATGACCAACCACGAGGAAAGCCAGCCTTGCCACCTGAAGCTGGCCGATCCGGAAATCCCGGTCAAAGTAAACTTGCCCAAGTTCGACGAACCGGCGCAGCGCTATTGCCCGGCTGGTGTGTACGAGATGGTCGAGGATGAAGATGGCACGCGATTCGTCATCAACTTCCAGAACTGCGTCCACTGCAAAACCTGCGACATCAAGGACCCCAGTCAGAACATCACCTGGACCACGCCGCAGGGCGGGGATGGACCGAACTATCCCAACATGTAAGCGAAAACATGGGCAATGGCGGGGTCGTGAAGGCTCTGCCATTGCCTCTTTCCGGTCAAAGCCCTAGCTTGTTGTCCAGTCAACGATAGCAAGGCAGGATTTTGGTGGCTTCCCTCGTTCGTCGCGCGGCATTTGCCGCGCTGTTAACCTCGTCATTTGCATTCCCGGCGCTGTCGGACTCTGGCTCTGGGTCGTATCTGGCCGGGCGTCAGGCGATTTATCAAAGCGATTATATTTCTGCCGAGAAATATTATGCGCAGGCCCTGCGCGCCGACCCTGAAAATGGCAAACTTCTGGAAAACGTCGTCGTAGCGCGTCTTGCATTGGGCGAGATTGAGCGCGCGCTGCCGGTTGCGCAGTCAATTGAGGCGCTTGAACTGCCAAGTCAGGCGGCAAAGATGGTCATCATGGCCAACCTGATTGACGACGGAAAGCTAGATGAGCTGCTTGCTCGTGATCCTGAAACTCAAGGCGTTGGGCCATTAGTAGATGGCTTGGTTCTGGGTTGGGTCTATGTGGCGCAAGGTGCCATGACCAAAGCGATGGAAAAGTTCGACGAAGTCGGCACCCAAGAGGGGCTTCTGGAATTCGCGCTTTACCACAAGGCGTTGGCGCTGGCGTCGATTGGTGACTTCGAAGGGGCCGAAGAGATTTTTGCGGCAAACAACGGCGCGGTGTCGCGGTTCTCGCGCCGGGCGGCCTTGGCCCGGACCGAAGTATTGTCGCAGCTGGACCGCAACGAAGACGCTCTGCAATATCTGAAAGACGTTTTCGCGGCGGGCAGCGACCCATCCATCGAAGGTTACGTGGCGCGTTTGAAGGCGGGTGAAACGTTGCCGTTTACACACATACAGTCGGCGCAGGACGGTATGGCTGAAGTGTTCTTTTCTGTTGGTGCCGCGCTCAGCAGTGAGGCGTCACAGGACTATGTACTTCTCTATGCCCGGATTGCCGCGTTCCTGCGCCCGGACCACGTGGACGCAATCCTACTAAGCGCCGAGTTGCTGGATGCGCTGGAACAATATGACCTGGCCGTCGAAGCCTATCGCATGGTGCCATCCACCAGCAGCGATTACCACGCGGCCGAGTTGGGCCGGGCCGAGGTTCTGAGCCGATCGGGAAAAACGGATGCAGCCGCCGAAGTTTTGCAGAACCTCGCGGCGCAAAGCCCCAGCCTGCCCAGTGTGCATGTAGCCCTGGCTGATCTGCAACGGCGGCAAGAAAACTATGTCGATGCGGTTGGGACCTATGACACTGCTATCGAACTGACCGAGCAGGGTGTCAGCGGCAACTGGTTTTTGTATTACGCCCGCGGTATCTCGCATGAACGTCTCAAGCACTGGGAAGCGGCTGAGGCCGATTTCCGTCGCGCGCTGGAACTGAACCCTGATCAACCACAAGTTCTGAACTATTTGGGCTACTCGCTGGTCGAACGGCAGGAAAAGCTGGACGAAGCACTGAACATGATCGAACGCGCTGTCGCGGCGCGCCCTGACAGCGGCTATATTGTCGACAGCCTTGGGTGGGTCCTGTTCCGACTGGGCCGCTATGACGAAGCCGTCGCGCATATGGAGCGCGCGGTCGAACTGATGCCGGTTGATCCTGTGGTAAACGACCACCTTGGCGACGTCTATTGGGCCGTGGGCCGCGCGCGCGAAGCTGAATTTCAGTGGAAGCGTGCTCTGTCCTTTGTTGATCCAGACGACACGGATGGTGAGGCCGACCCCGAGCGCATTCGTCGCAAGATTGAGGTGGGCCTGGACGCGGTCTTGGCCGAAGAAGGCGCCGATCCCCTGAAAGTCGCCAATGGCAATTGAGGGTTTTGCGCCCGCCAAGATCAACCTGACCCTGCATGTGACCGGCCGACGCGATGATGGATATCATCTGCTGGACTCTCTCGTCGTGTTTGCAGATGTCGGGGATAAGCTGGAATTCGCGCTGGGGTCAGAGCTGTCGATGTCAGTGGCCGGTGAACACGCCAAGGGCGTTCCGGCGGATGACCGAAATCTAGTCTGGAAAGCCGCCGTCGCTGCTGGATGGACCGGGCATATCAACCTGAACAAAGCGCTGCCCCACGGTGGTGGCATTGGCGGCGGATCATCCGACGCCGCGGCGACATTGCGCATGATTGCAGATCAGGGTGTGGCTATCCCCAGCGAAATTGCCCTGACCCTTGGTGCGGATGTGCCGGTTTGCATGATGGCAAGGGCCTCCCGGATGCGCGGCATCGGCGAGCGGTTGCAGCCGGTCTCAATGCCGCAATTGCCAGCGCTTTTGGTCAATCCTGGTGTCGAAGTCCCAACCGGCGCCGTATTCTCTGCCTTGCAGAGTCGCGACAACCCGCCAATGCCCGATAATATCCCGGCCTTTGAAACGCCCAAGGCATGCGCGGATTGGGTGCAGGAACAACGCAATGACTTAGAGCCACCGACAAAGGGCATCGCACCCGAGGTTGCCCGGGTGCTGGATGATCTGTCGGATACGAAAGATGTTCTGCTGGCTCGGATGTCAGGTTCGGGTTCGACCTGTTTTGCGCTCTACCCAACCATGAAAGCCGCGCATTTCGCAGCTTACGAGATTGGCGCGGCGCACCCCGATTGGTGGTGCCGCGCCACGCAGTTTAATTGAGACGCGAAACCACGTAGTCAGCCAGATCGCGCAGCAACGACCGGATCTCGTGATCCGGCAGCGCATCCAGCGCGGTCTTGGCTTTGGTGGCCCACCCAAACGCATCCGATCGTGTGGCGTCCAGCGTGCCGTATTTGTTCATCAGGCTCAGCGCATGGTCCAGATCGCCGTCTTCCTGACGGCCTCGACCAATTGTACGCTCCCAAAAGGCGTGCTCCTCCGGGGTGGCCTGTGCGATGGCTTTGATGACGGGCAAGGTCAGTTTGCGCTCGCGGAAGTCGTCGCCGACATTCTTGCCGGTTGCCTTGCTGTCACCATGATAATCCAACAGGTCATCGGCAATTTGGAACGCAATTCCCAGCGCATCGCCGTATTCGTATAGCGCCTTAACCTGATCCTCAGCCGCGCCAGCAATCACGCCGCCCACTTCGGTCGCGGCGGAAAACAGCGCGGCGGTCTTGCCGCGCACGACCTGCAAATAGATTGCCTCGGTAGTGCCCAGATCGGTGGCAGCTGTCATCTGCAACACTTCGCCCTCGGCAATGGTGGCCGAGGCATTGGCCAGAATGTCCAGCACCCGCAGCGACCCGGTCTCAACCATCAGCTGGAAACTGCGGGAAAACAGGTAGTCGCCGACAAGAACGCTGGATTTATTGTCCCACAACAAGTTCGCCGTGGGGCGGCCACGCCGCTGTGCGCTTTCATCAACGACATCGTCGTGCAACAGGGTTGCGGTGTGGATGAATTCAACCGTCGCGGCCAGTCGCACGTGATGATCACCCGGATAGTCAAACATCCGGGCCGCCGCCAGCGTCAGCATTGGGCGCAGACGCTTGCCGCCTGCTTCAACCAGATGCGCAGTCACTTCCGGGATGCGCGGTGCGTGTTCCGAGGCCATGCGCGTGCGGATCAACTGGTTTACGGCATCCATTTCGCCGTCCAGAATCTCTGCCAGGCGCTCATGCGGTTTCGAGATCGTGTCGATGTTCATCACTCTCCTGATACAAGGCTCGACTTCCGCCTTGCCTTGCCCTTACATCCATCCCCATGAAAGAACTTTTGCGCAGCACCGATCCGACGATTCTGGCCTTTGCTTCCGCCCTTCTTGAGGGCGAGGATATAGACTGCTTTCAGATGGACGTAAATATGAGCATCCTCGAAGGAGGCATAGGAATCTTTCCGCGCCGCCTGATGGTGCGAGCCGATGACCTGACCCGCGCAGAACGGGTAATGCGTGACAACGAAATCCCGCTGGGCAGATGAACCTGTTTTCCGATAGTGAATTGACCCAAAATGATTTTCTGGGCGGGCGTGTGCGTTTGTTGCAGCCGCGCGCAGGATATCGCGCGGGGGTTGACCCGGTTTTGCTGGCAGCGGTCGTCCCGGCGACACGTGGTCACACCGTGTTGGAACTGGGCTGTGGCGCGGGTGCCGCGATCCTGTGCTTGCTGGCCCGCGTGCCGGGTCTGCAGGCCGTTGGGGTCGAGTTACAGGCAAGCTATGCAGAATTGGCAAGCCGAAACGCCGCGGAAAATGACGCGCCGCTGGAGGTAGTCGAGGCCGATATCAGTGCATTGCCAGCTACGCTCAAACAGCGGCAATTCGATCATGTACTCGCAAACCCGCCTTATTACCGTGCTGGCGCGCATAGCCCGGCCGATGACACGGGGCGTAGTATTGCGTTGGGCGAGCAAACGCCTTTGGAGACATGGATTGACTGCGCGGCCAAGCGCCTCGCGCCTCGCGGGCACTTGCATATGATCCAGAAAGCCAACCGTCTTCCCGACATATTGATGGCATGCGAAGGGCGGTTGGGATCGGTTGAAGTCCTGCCACTGGCCGCCAGAGCCGGTCGCAAGGCAGAATTGGTAATTTTACGAGCCAGAAAGGGCGGCCGCGCCGATTTTCAGCTGCGTGCGCCAGTCGTTTTACACGACGGGGATCGGCACGAACATGATGGGGAAAGCTATACGCCAAAGGTCTCAGACGTGTTGCGCAAAGGGGCCTCGCTGCCGGGGTTTTCTGATCAATAGGCATTAACCAGCCGAATTTGTCGGATTTATTACAGATTCTGTGCGTCTGCGGCGTGACAGGCTGGAAACGATGTGGTCAACTTCTTACGTGAACCTGAGACACCAACGAAGGAGTATCGCCATGAGCGTGAGCGCACATCTGACCGAACTGAAGAAAAAGCACGAAACTCTCGGTCTTGAAGTTGAACAAGCCCAACGCGCGCCAGGTATCGATGATCTCCATATCGCTCAACTCAAAAAACAAAAACTAAGGCTAAAAGAAGAGATCGAACGCCTGTCAGCCTAGGTTTTCATACTCGCCCGCGCGGCAATGGCCGCGCCGCCAGTAATCAATAGGGCCGCGATCGCCAGACCCCAGGACGGGGCGGCGATCCCGGCCACAACCAAAGCTAGCGTAGACAACAAGGGTGCCGCGTACGACGCCGTCCCCAAGAGCTGTATGTCGCCTTGCTTGACCCCGATATCCCAGACATAGAACGCCAACCCCACCGGCCCCAGGCCCAGTGCGATCACGGACGTCCAGCTAAAGGCACTGTCAGGCCAGACGGTATCTTCGACAGCAAGGTGCAGCAAACTGGATGCTATGGCGGTCGCAATACAGAAAACGGCGACAGAGCTAGTTGGCGTATCGCCCAGCCGACGCGACAGGACCGAGTATCCAGACCACGTCAACGCGCATAACAAGGCCAAGGCGTAGCCGGGCAGGTGGTCGGTCTGAAACCCATTGCTGCCGCCTCCGGCGATGATCACGGCAGCCCCTGCAAACCCCAGACATGCGCCGAACAAATGTCCGATGCGCAGGTGTTCGCCCGGCAAAAGCCCGGAAAACAACACGATGAGCAACGGCCAGAGATATGCGATCAGACCAGCCTCGGCCGCCGGGGCCATGCGAAGGGCCGAGAAATATAGCGCGTGATAGCCGAACAACCCGACTGTGCCGAACAGATAGGTGGTCCACGGAACGTCCCGCAATTGCCGCAACCCACCGCTGCGCCAGGTCCAGATCAGGCCAAGTGTTCCACCAATCGAAAAGCAGATTGCATTCAGCAACAGTGGCGGCGTGGGGGATGACCCGACGGTGAACAAGGCCAGCAGCGACCACAGCAAGACGGCGGCAAACCCGATGGCTGTAGCGCGCGATTTGGTCATAGGCTTTGAACCTCTTGGACCGGGATGATGTTGAATTCGTCCGAAATATGCGCGGTCTTTTCAATTTCGGCCATGAACCAGTCGCGGAAAGCGGCGATTTGGGGCCTGTTTTCTGCACCTGGCAAACACAGAAACCGAAACCGGCCTTGTGTTTCGATAGCCGTTTTGAACGGAGCAACAAGACGTCCCTCGGTAAGGTCCTTCAAGATCATAGCCCGGCGACCCAGTACCACGCCAACGCCCGCAACCGCAGCATCAATTGCGTGGTCTGCGTTCGAAAAATGCGCCCCATGCGTTGGGGCATAATCCACTCCGACCGCGCGAAACCAGGTCGGCCAATCGCTGGGCGGTTGTAGGAACGCAATCGAATCGTCAAAGATCAATGGTGCGTCCCGCAGGCTGTCGGGGGTGGGGAACTGCTCGGCCAGATCTGGTGTCATCACCGGTGTCAGCCATTCCTTGCGAACTTGCAGGGAATACAATCCTTCATCCCCCCCGTAACCAAATCGAATGGCCACATCCACGTCATCACGTTCAAGATCCATAATCCGCAACGTTGCCGAGAATTTCAGGTCAATCTCGGGATGCGCCCGTGCAAATTCATAAAGGCGCGGTGCCAGCCATTTGGCTGTCAGCGCCGGGCCTGCTGTCACGGTCAGCGAGGTATCGTTGCCCTGTCGGCGCGCAGCTTGCCATGCCGTCTGCAGTGCGGCGAATCCTTCGGCCGCGCCGGGGGCAAGGGCGCGTCCGGCCTCGGTCAACTCAACCGCGCGGTTCAAGCGGTGAAACAAGGGCCGGCCCAGATGTTCCTCCAGTGACTTGATCTGGAAAGACAGGGCTGCCGGGGTCACGCGCAGCTCCTCTGCGGCCTTGGCAAAGGACATGTGGCGTGCTGCGGCGTCGAAGGCACGCAGGGCGGTTAACGGGGGAAGATAGTCGCTCATCAATACACAAGAATATCTTAACTGAAACTCAAAGAAAGCTCGTTTGTCGCCTTTCTTGATAAGGCGCATATTGGGTTAAAGTCAAACACAGCTGAACTGAAAGGAAGACTGCTATGATCGAAATGACGACCAACCCCGCAGCTGCCCGCGCCTTTCAGCGGGCCCATGCTGAACGTGGCAAGATGATCAAACACGCCCTTATGTGGCTATTCGGTTCCCGCTGAGCGCTGCGCGCGCGTTCTTACGGGATAAAAAAGGGCCGGTCCGCAATGGACCGGCCCGTTGTCTTTTCTGCGCCTCAGATCAGACGAAGAATTGCGCACCGTTGGCCGAAATGGTCGAGCCATTGATGAACTGAGAATCGTCGGATGCCAGGAACGCCACGCAGCGCGCGATTTCTTCGGGCTCACCCAGGCGACCTGCTGGGATCTGGCCGATAATGGATTCGCGGACTTTTTCAGGAACAGCCATCACCATCTCGGTTGCGATATAGCCGGGGCAGATCGCGTTGGCGGTAATGCCTGCACGCGCGCCTTCCTGCGCCAGAGATTTCACGATGCCCAGATCGCCTGCTTTGGTCGCGGCATAGTTCACCTGAGCGAACTGGCCCTTCTGACCATTGATCGAGCTGATGACGATGACGCGGCCGAACTTACGCTCGCGCATGCCGTTCCAGACAGGGTGCACTGTGTTAAACACGCCGGTCAGGTTGGTGTCGATTACCTGGTGCCACTGTTCGGGGGTCATCTTGTGGAAGGGTGCGTCGCGAGTGATGCCCGCGTTTGCAACCACGATGTCGATCGCGCCAACCTCGGCTTCGACTTTTTCAATTCCGGCTTTGGATTCGTCATAATCAGCGACGTTCCACTTGTAGGTGGCGATGCCGGTCTCTTCGGTGAACTTCGCGGCGGCTTCGTCGTTCCCCGCATAGGTGGCTGCAACATTGTACCCTTCGGCCTTGAGCGCCTTGGAAATTGCTGCGCCGATGCCGCGGGAGCCGCCGGTAACGAGTGCTGTACGTGCCATTTAGGAATCCTCCAATTAAAGTCGTCTTGGTAATGCTGTTACTTTGAGAGTTGATCGTGCGCAATATTGTTTCGTCATGATTTTCTAAATTCCGCGTGGCAATATCGTCGCATCTTTGGGTTAAGGCCCCAATGTAACAAAAAAGGGCGCCCAAGGGACGCCCTTTTCTATTCGCTTGTCAAAGCACTTAGTCGCGCTCCACGCACAGGGCGACGCCCATGCCGCCGCCGATGCAGAGAGTGGCGAGACCTTTCTTCGCGTCGCGGCGTTTCATTTCGAAGAGCAGCGTGTTCAGAACGCGGCAGCCCGAAGCGCCGATCGGGTGACCGATGGCAATGGCGCCGCCGTTCACGTTCACGATCGACGGATCCCAACCCATGTCCTTATTCACGGCGCAGGCCTGTGCGGCAAACGCTTCGTTCGCCTCGACCAGATCCAGATCGTCAACGGACCAGCCCGCTTTTTCCAGCGCTTTGCGCGAAGCGTAGATCGGGCCTACGCCCATGATCGACGGGTCCAGACCGGCGGTTGCATAGGATGCGATACGGCCCAGTGGCTCGATTCCGCGCTTTTCAGCATTTTCGGCGGACATTAGCAGGGTCGCCGCCGCGCCGTCATTCAGGCCGGATGCGTTTGCGGCCGTGACCGAACCGTCCTTTGCGAAGGCCGGACGCAGCTTTGCCATCGCTTCCATGGTGGCGCCATGGCGGATGTATTCGTCGGCGTCCATCACGATGTCGCCCTTGCGTGTCTTGATGGTGAAGGGCGTGATTTCGTCGGCGAACTTGCCAGCCTTTTGCGCGGCTTCAGCCTTGTTCTGCGACGCGACGGCGAATTCGTCCTGCATGTCACGGCTGATCTGCCATTTCTCGGCGACGTTTTCAGCGGTCTGGCCCATGTGATAGCCATTGAACGCATCCCAAAGACCATCGCGGATCATTGTGTCGATGTATTTCATGTCGCCCATCTTTTGACCGGCACGCAGAGCGGCGGCGTGGGGCGAAAGAGTCATGTTTTCCTGACCACCGGCAGCAACGATTTCGGCGTCGCCCAGTTGGATGTGCTGAGCACCCAGGGCCACGGCGCGCAGGCCCGAGCCGCAAACCTGATTGATACCCCAGGCTGCGCTTTCCTGCGGCAGACCAGCGTTGATATGTGCCTGACGGGCGGGGTTCTGACCCTGAGCTGCCGTCAGCACCTGTCCCAGTATGGTTTCGCTGACTTCGCCCTTTTCCACGCCTGCGCGTTCTACTACAGCCTCCAGTACGGCGGCCCCAAGATCATGCGCGGGTGTGTTTGCAAACGAGCCGCCAAAGCTGCCCACTCCGGTGCGCGCGGCGGATGCGATTACTACGTTGGTCATTTAGACAATCCTTTACCGTCAAGGTCCTGCGGGATATTCGACGGCGCGGATCGCACAGAGACAACTCTGTGGCAGTGAGAGCGCCTCATGTTCCCCGCTCCAACTCCACATGGCATAGCGCAACGCTGCAGTTGCAGCAACGGTCAGCTTGCCTCAGGTCGGGTGTGGACCGGCCAAATCACGCTAACTGGCTGTACGCTTGGGTTTTTCTGCCTTCCATGGGGCGGAAATGGTCGGGGGGCCAAACAGGAACCCCTGCAGGCAGTCGACGCCGTTGGCAATTAGGAATTCGGCATCCTTCTGTGTTTCGACTGATTCGGCGGTCACCAGAATCTCGAATTCTCGCGCCACGGCGATCAGGGCCCGTACCAACGCCTGATTGTCCCGATTTTCGCCGATTCCGTGGATGAACTGGCCGTCGATCTTGGCAGCATCAAAGAAAAACTCGCGAAAATTTCGAAAGCTGAAATTGCTGGCCCCAAAGTCGTCAAGCGCAAAGGCGATGCCGCGCGGCTGCAGCCGGTCCATGAAATCGATCACCAGCTCAGGCACCGTCATAGCCGAGCTTTCTGAGATTTCCAAAATCAGCCTTTCGCCGATATTGGCGTCTTTCTTCAGAAACCGCTCCAGCACACGTGACCATCGCGCGTAACCGATCGAACGGGCAGACATGTTGATGGACAGGCGAATGTCGGGGTTTTTGGTCAGCGTCCGCAATCCCATTTCAAGCGCGACACAGTCCAGTTCGCGCCCGATTGGAGTGTTTTCCAGTTGTGGCATGAACTCGCGCGCGGGGATGACCCGACCGGTTTCATCCAGCACTCTGATGAAGCCTTCGTAGAAGGCGACGCCATGCGACCTGTTCGCCTGCATCACCGGTTGAAAGGCCAGTTTGCACTGGTTGTGCTTCACCGCCTCGGTCGCTATTTCAATCGTCGAGGCATCGCGGGATTTGACAGCCGCGTTCAAGGGGCTGTCCCCACCTTCGGGCAAATCTGCCAGTACCTTCTTACGCATGTGCAACCCGTTTCCCTTAACGCCGCCGGTCCGGTGACGATTTCAGGGGAAAGGTATGAATCTGCGGTTAAGACAAACGCAATTGATTGAAGTCAGGCTTGGGTCAACGTGTCGTTTCCCAGATGCGTCCCAGCGCTGCAAAGCCACCGATCACCGCACCCATGAACCCCAAAAGCATCATGCCAAAGCCCAACGCGACGATTCCGGTCGCACCTCCAGCCAGCGCCGTCAACATAGCGAGCACCACTCCGGTAAGACCCATAACGGTGGAAAGGGTTGTCAGTCTGGTCATGTCGCCTCCGGTTACTCGCACTGCACACATCGTTTGGATATGGGACGCGAGGGCCGGATTTCAAGAATCAGGTCGGATAGGTCGGCGGTATCAGGCCTGTTTTGCTTGCGTATTGGGCTGTTTGGTGTCGAATTGTTCGAATCCGGGCGTTCCACGATCTTCCGGGTGGCGGTCCAGATGCTTGGCCTTGATCTGTTCGGAATTGCCCCGGCTGCCATCATGGCTGTAGCCCGGGGGAGCAAAGCAATATGCCAGTCGCTGACGAATTGTCAGGCCAGGTTGTGTCGCGTCGCGCCATATTCCAACCCACTCGTGAAAGGCCACGCGCAGCGGGTTGAAGGTGCCGATATTGTGCACCAGCCCATAGTCGACGCGGTCATCTTCCTGTTCGGGGACAAATGTTCCGAACATCTTGTCCCAGATGATGAAAACGCCAGCATAGTTACAATCCAGATAACGCGCGTTGCGACCGTGATGGGCGCGGTGGTGGCTGGGCGTGTTCATCACCGCCTCGAACCAGCGGGGCATCTTGCCGATGGCTTCGGTATGAATCCAGAATTGGTAAATTAGGTTCAGACCACCGACGAACAGTACCATCGCCGGATGGAAACCCAATAGGATCAATGGCGCGCGAACCACCATCATGAAGGTAAAGGTATAAGTCCATGTCTGACGCAGGGCGGTGGTCAGGTTGTAGTGTTGCGAGCTGTGGTGGTTCACGTGGCTGGCCCAGACCCAGCGAATGCGGTGACCAAAGCGGTGCACCCAGTAATAGCGGAAATCATCCAGCACAAAGCACAGAAGGATAACGGGGACAGAGGTGCCCAGGTTTAGCGGCGTAATCTGCCACAGCCACATGAAGAATGCATAGGCGATGAACCCCAACAGAAAGCCGGATGCGATGTTGCCAGCCCCCATGATCAGCGATGTGACAGTGTCCCGCGTCTCATAGCGGCCACCGCGTCCTTTGACGGCGATCCACAGAAACTCGGCCAGAATGGCAGCTATGAAAAAGGGGACAGCCCATTGCACGGCGTCCGGGAAAGTCACGTGATCGGTCATGCGGGCTCCATCAGGTGCTGCCAGTGGCGGCGTTCGCGTTCGTCAAGGTGGATAACGGCCTTGGGCGTTCCGAAGTCGTGGAATTGAACCTCGAACCCTTGCGGGTGATCCAGCAGATCAAAATCCAGCAGATGTCGGGCCACGGTGTCTGCACCGAAAGACCACAGCAGACCATTTCCTGTTTCGGTTCGGATCAGGGCGGCGTGCCCGTCATGTGCAACAGTGACATCGATGATCGAATCATCCGGCGCATGGCGCATCCATTCTGACCACGCCAATTCGGGCGATAGCACGCGCAATCGGGATCTACCTGTCAGGTGCAGCAACAGGGTTATCCCGGCGATGCCTCCGACCACCAGAACCAATAGAATTTCAAGCGGCATTCCGTCCTCCTGCGCGGCAGAGTGCAAAGCGGCAGGCAGGCTGTCAAAGGTGGCGTCGCGTCAGCTATGTTCCAGACTGTCCAGAACCTCATACTGGACAACTCGCTGGACAAACGGCACCAACCCGTCCGGCCCCGAGGCGCGATCCTTTACGTGGATACAGATATCGGGCCTGCGCGCCGCGATGATGCCCACCATCTCGCCGCGTATCCTGTCATTAAGACCGGCACCCATTATCGCGCAAGCGATGCGCGGCTCTTCGTCCAGCTGCCGTTTGACTTCTTCCTGATCGTGCGCGCCAAGCCATTGGATCGGAAGGTGATCCAATTGACGCGCAACATCACCGATCACGTTGGGCAATTTTCCAATCAACAGAACTACCGGTTTCATCGTCGTCTCCCCTTCCTTCAGGTTGCAAACGAAAACCGGCCCATCTGGGCCGGTTTCAGCATAACACAAAACGTTCAGGAAGGCCTGATGCTTCAGCTGTTGCCCTCGACAAGGGTTGAAACGATGGCCTTGGCGCTGTCCGAATTCCACTCGGCATCGCCAATCAATCGAGCAATTTCATTGCCGTTGGGATCCAGAATGACGGTGATTGGCAGGGCGATCACACCCATTTTGCGTGCAACTGCCGATTGGGGATCCTGATGACGTGGCAGGTTGTCGATGCCGTTTTCCTCGAAAAACTTCTTGATCCCGGCTGGCGAGTTGCGCCCGGTGGCCAGTGTTACGACCTCGAACTTGTCGCCGCCGAATTCTTCTTGCAGCTCTGCGATCTGGGGCATTTCCTTGCGGCACGGCGCACACCAGGTGGCCCAGAAGTTTAGTAGAACATACTTGCCCTTGTAATCCGCAAGCGTCGCGGTGCCGCCGTCATCCTCAAGCTGAAATTCAACTGCTTCGACTGGCTTCGGCTCTTTGTGCAGGATCAGCCGTTTCAGGGAGTCCTCCCGGAGCGGTGCCAGAGTTTCGGCATCCGTGGCCAAAGCCGCGTTTGCACCCAACGCAAGGGCCATATAAAGGGGGATCAGACGAAATAGGCGCATATCAACTCCGGGTTTTCTTACATGACCGATCAATCTTCGAACCAGATGTGGGGCGGCCGCTTTGCCGCCGGTCCAGACGCGATCATGGAGGCAATCAACGCCTCGATCGGGTTCGATCAGCGGATGGCAGCCCAGGACATTGCAGGCTCGCGTGCCCATGCCGCCATGCTGGCTGCCACAGGTGTTATAACTGATAGTGATGCGCAGGCTATTCGGGAAGGGCTGCTCACCGTTTTGTCAGAAATCCAGAACGGGGAATTTCAGTTCTCGACCGCGTTGGAAGACATCCACATGAATGTCGAAGCGCGCCTGAAAGAGGTGATTGGCGAACCCGCAGGCCGTTTGCACACAGGCCGTTCGCGTAATGATCAGGTCGCGACCGATTTTAAGCTCTGGGTCCGCGATCAGTTTGATGCGGCTGAATCCGGCCTGCTGGCACTGATCCGCGCGCTTTTGGCGCAGGCTGATGCTGGTGCTGATTGGGTCATGCCCGGCTTTACCCATTTGCAGGTTGCGCAGCCCGTCACATGGGGCCATCACATGATGGCTTATGTCGAGATGTTTGGCCGCGACCTGTCCCGCGTCCGCGATGCCCGCGCCCGGATGAACGAATCCCCCTTGGGTGCTGCCGCGCTGGCTGGAACGTCCTTCCCCATCGATCGTCAGATGACGGCTGAGGCGCTGGGCTTTGACCGCCCTGCCGCCAACTCGCTGGACGCCGTCAGCGACCGTGATTTCGCGCTGGAATTTCTGTCGACCGCCTCAATCTGCGCTGTACACCTGTCTCGCTTTGCCGAAGAGCTGGTCATCTGGTCCTCGGCTCAGTTCCGGTTTGTTACGCTGTCCGATCGGTTCTCGACCGGGTCGTCGATCATGCCCCAGAAAAAGAACCCTGATGCGGCGGAATTGATCCGTGCCAAAGTGGGGCGGATTTACGGTGCCAATACTGCACTGATGATGGTGATGAAGGGCCTGCCTCTGGCGTATTCCAAGGACATGCAGGAAGACAAGGAACAGGTCTTTGACGCCGCCGACAACTGGATGCTGGCTCTGGCCGCGATGGAAGGCATGGTCAAGGACATGACCGCCAACCGTGAAAGCCTTGCTGCCGCCGCAGGGGCTGGTTTTTCGACCGCGACCGATCTGGCCGATTGGCTGGTCCGTGTGCCGGGCCTGCCGTTCCGCGACGCGCACCATGTCACCGGATCGCTGGTCGCCATGGCGGAAAGCAAGGGTTGTGACCTGCCCGATTTGACACTGGAAGACATGCAATCGGTCCACGCGGACATCACCGACAATGTCTATTCTGTCCTTACCGTCGAAAATTCGGTAAACTCACGCCAGTCTTTTGGTGGCACTGCACCGGATCAGGTGCGTGCCCAGGTCAAGCGGTGGAAGGCGCTGGTGTGATGCAGATACTACGTGTGGTGCTTCTTATTTCGGCCGGGGCTCTTCTGGTCGGCTGTGGAGCGGACGGCGAACCCATCCAACCCACGATGAGCGCAAATATCGGTGTCGGCAGCAGCGGCACCTATGGCGGTGTCGGGGTCGGCCTGCGACGCGGCGGGCTCGGCGTTTTCCTGGGGCTGTAATCGTCGATAGCAATCTCGCATTACCATGCCTATTTGCACGGCATAGTGGCCGAGCGCCAAATTCAAAAAAGAAGTCAAGACAATGAAAACCATCGGCCTGATCCTCTCGCTTGTCGTACTGGTAGCCTGCGACCCAACGTATAAACCCCGCCCCGAGCCCGCAGAGACATCAACCGGAAACGGCATCAAAATCTCGGGCTATGGCCGGGTCGGTGTTTCCACATCGAACTGATCTTGCGCGGAATCCATTGATCCGCGTGGCCATTTTGGTCTAAGCGCGCAGTCATGGATCACTTTCTCTACCGCGACGGCGCGCTATACGCCGAGGATGTCCCGATTTCCGAAATCGCAGCTGCGGTCGGAACACCATTCTATGTTTACTCCACTGCGACGCTATTGCGGCATTTCCAACTGTTCGACGATGCGCTGGACGGCATGGATCATCTGGTCTGTTATGCGATGAAGGCGGCTAGCAATCAGGCGATCCTGAAGACGCTGGCACAGGCCGGTGCGGGGATGGACGTGGTCTCGGGCGGGGAATACCTGCGTGCCAAGGCGGCGGGCGTGCCGGGCGACAAGATCGTGTTCTCGGGCGTTGGTAAGACCGCGGATGAGATCCGCGCAGCGCTGAGCGGCGGTATCCGCCAGTTCAACGTCGAATCCGAACCCGAGATGGAAGTGATCAACGCTATCGCGTTGGAACTGGGTTTGGTCGCGCCAATCACCGTTCGGGTGAACCCGGATGTTGACGCAAAAACCCACGCCAAGATCGCGACAGGCAAGTCTGAGAACAAGTTCGGCATCCCGATCGCCCGCGCATCTGAGGTTTATGCCCACGCAGCCAGCCTTCCGGGGCTGGAGGTGATCGGTATCGACGTCCACATCGGCTCGCAATTGACCGAGTTAGAGCCGTTCGAGCTGGCCTACACCAAAGTCGCCGAACTTACCGAAAAGTTGCGATCCGAGGGGCACAATATCCGACGCCTTGATCTGGGCGGGGGATTGGGCATTCCATACACCCGCGCCAATGATGCACCGCCCTTGCCGGTGGAGTATGGCGCGTTGATCAAGAAAACGCTGGGCCATCTGGGCTGCGAGATTGAAATCGAACCCGGGCGTCTTATCGCCGGTAATGCGGGTTTGATGGTGAGCAAGGTAATTTACGTGAAATCTGGCGAGGGCCGTGATTTTCTGATCCTCGACGGCGCGATGAACGACCTGATCCGCCCGGCGATGTACGAGGCGCATCACGATATTGTGGCCGTGCAGGAACCCGCTCCGGGCGTTGAACAGCAACCCTATGACATTGTCGGCCCGGTTTGCGAAAGCGGTGATACCTTTGCCAAGGAACGCAACATGCCACCCCTTTCACCGGGCGATCTGGTCGCGTTCCGCAGCGCCGGGGCCTATGGCGCGGTTATGTCCAGCGAATACAATACCCGCCCCCTGATCCCCGAGGTTCTGGTGCACGGGGATCAATTTGCAGTTATTCGTGAACGGCCAAGCTTTGACGAAATCATAAACCGCGATACCATACCTGAGTGGCTTTGACGCGATAGACGCGCGGGCCCGGTCAGGAGGCCCGCCTTGCGCGCAAAACACAACCTGCCGATCCCAAGACTGTCCCTGTGGCTGACGCACGCAGGGATGCTGGCCGAGCAGTTTTTGCGCGCGTTTTGGCCGTTTTTCTCGGTTTTAATGGCGATTTTTGCGGCTTTGATGCTCGGCTTGCAGGACGAGGTCCGCGTTGAAATCGTCTGGGGCGTGGGCACGGTAGCACTGCTGGGATTGGCCGCGACGCTGTTTGTTGGCGCAAGGCGATTCCATTTCCCCACACGGGCCGAAGCGCTGATGCGGCTGGATGCGGCACTGCCCGGTCGGCCGATTCAAGCTTTGATAGACGATCAAGCCATCGGCGCGAAGGACGCGGATTCCGTTGCACTGTGGCACGCACACCAGAATCGGATGGCGCGACGCGTTGCAGAGGCGGAGCCTGTCAAACCCGATTTGCGGCTGGCGGATCGCGACCCCTATGCGCTGCGTTATTCGGCACTGCTTGCGCTGGTGATCGCAGCGATGTTCGGATCGTTCTGGCGCATCGGCTCGGTGGCCGAGATGGCGCCCGGCGCTGCCGTGGCAGGGCAAGGGCCCAGCTGGGAAGGCTGGGTTGAGCCTCCGCGTTACACCGGGCTACCGACGCTGTATCTGGCTGATCAATCCGATCCAACACTGTCTGTCCCGCAGGGCAGCCGTATCACTCTGCGCTTCTACGGGGAAATCGGCGCGCACAGTTTGACGGAAACCACTACGCCTTTGGGTACTGAGGCGGCCACCGAGCCGGAGCAGGATTTTGTCGTCGAACGCTCGGGCCAGTTCAAAATCAATGGCCCATCGGGCCGCGACTGGGCGCTGAACGTCATTGCGGATATCCGCCCACAGGTGGCCGTGGCGGGTTCCGCCGAGTCCGAGGCCGGCGGTCAGATGAAACTGCCATTCGCTGCCAGCGATGATTATGGCGTGGTATCCGGCTCAGCTGTGATCGAATTGGATCTGGCCTCAGTCGACCGGCAGTATGGTCTGACGGCTGCGCCTGAGCCGCGCGAGGTCATAACGGTTGAACTACCCATGCCGATCACCGGCGACCGGGCGGATTTCACCGAAGATCTTATCGAGGATTTTTCACAGCATCCATGGGCGCATTTGCCGGTAAAAATCACTTTGATGGCCCGAGACGCGGCGGACCAAGAGGGGCAATCCGAGCCTTATGCGACTGCGCTGCCCGCCCGTCGGTTCTTTGATCCGCTGGCGGCTGCCATAATCGAACAGCGCCGCGATCTACTGTGGACGCGCGAAAACGCGACCCGGGTTTCGCAGATGCTGCGGGCGGTATCGCACCTGCCCGAAGAGCTTTTCCGGTCCGACACCGCCTATCTGCGCTTGCGCGTGATCTTACGCCGGTTGGAAATGTTCAACGAGTACGGCCTGAAACAGGAACAGCAGGCAGAAATCGCCGAGGCGCTTTGGGAGCTAGGCGTTCTGATCGAAGACGGCACTCTTGCCGACGCGCTGGAGCGTATGCGCCGCGCACAGGAACGTCTGACTGAAGCGATGAAAAACGGTGCCACTGATGAAGAGATCGCCGAGTTGATGCAGGAACTGCGCGAGGCAACGCAGGACTACATGCGCCAATTGCAACGTCTGGCGCAGGAAAACGGCGAGTTCGACGAGAACCAGCAAGGTCAGGACGGCGAGTCCATGCAAATGACGCAGGACGACCTGCAACGCATGATGGACCGTATTCAAGAGCTGATGGAACAGGGCCGCATGGCCGAGGCGCAGCAAGCGCTGGAAGAGTTCCAGCAGATGATGGAGAATATGCGCGTTACCCAGGGCCAGGGTCAGGGACAACAGTCCGAAGGCCAGCAGGCGATGGAAGGATTGGCCGAAACTCTGCGCGAACAGCAGGGTCTGAGCGATCAGGCCTTCCGTGACCTACAGGAACAGTTCAACCCCGGCGCGCAAGCCGGCGAAAGCCAGGGCAACGAAGGCCGCTCGGGTGGGCAGGGCCGGGGCCAGAGCCACGAAGGACAAGGCGGTCAGGGTCAGGGGACTGACGAACAGGGCAGCGGCAGCCAGCAAGGCCAGGAGGGGTCACTTGCAGATCGCCAACAGGCCTTACGCGACGAGCTGAACCGCCAGCAGCAAGGATTGCCCGGCACCGGAACCCCCGAAGGTGACGCCGCGCGCGATGCGCTGGACCGGGCCGGGCGCGCGATGGAGGGTGCCGAAGAAGCCCTGCGCGGCGATGATCTGGCCGAAGCAATCGACCAACAGTCCGAAGCGATGGAGGCCCTGCGCGAGGGCATGCGATCCCTAGGCGAAGCGCTGGCACAAAACCAGCAGAACCAGCCGGGCCAAGGTTCGCAGGAAGGCGACATGCAAGCCGACAACCGTGATCCGCTGGGCCGCGCCCCGGGGGCCAATGGAACAATCTCAACCGATGAAAACCTGCTGCAGGGTGAAGATGTCTATCGCCGCGCCCGCGAATTGCTGGACGAAATCCGCCGCCGGACTGGGGAATCGGATCGCCCCCAGATCGAACTTGAATACCTCAAACGCCTGTTAGAGAGGTTCTGATCTAAGTCAGTTCTGAGAGGTGCCAGACCCGGTCTGTGCCTCAAGCCACAAACGCGCCTGATCCACCAGAGAGACATAGCTGTTGAGAACCGGATCAGCCTGCGGCACCGCTTCGGAAATCTTCTGAGAATTGCTGTAGATCAGCAACAGGATCACGCCGACAATCAGAATCAGCAGGAACCCGCGCCGGAACCCGCCAGACTTGGCGGGCGGGGGCATGTCCTCGTCCAGCTTTGGCAGGGGGTCGTCGCTGCGCAGGCTGGAATTGATTGCCTCGACATCCGGCAGCGCGTCTTTCTGACCGAAATCCTTTGCTGTTTCTGTAGCGATCAGGTCCTTGGCGGCTTTTTCCACTTCGGGCGGCGCGTCGAGTGCCAAATCGGTCTGCGTCTCAAGGCTGCCGCCTTCATGGGCGCGCAGGTCTGCTTCGCGGGCTGCTTCTTCCTTGAGGATGTTGGCAACCGCCGGGTCGACATTCCCGGTCGAGGATGCCTCGGCAGGCTCGGGCGTTGGCTTTGGCTCTTCGGCAGGTTTTTCTTCAGGCTCTGGAGCTGCAGCCGTTGCCACGGGCTCGACCACAGGCGGTTCCGGCTTTACCGGTTCAGCGGCAGTTTCGGGGTATTTGGCCTGAAACCAAGTCTTTTCGCAGTTGGAACACTGCACATCGCGGCCTTCCTCGGGAATGACCTCGTCTGGCACTTCGTACTGAGCACCACAATTCGGACAAGTAAGACGCATGCTGCCTCCCGGTCGGGGGCCCGACCTGATAATAGTTTTTTCAGGGATGTTATTCCGTTAAGACCTGACCGCAAAGGGTGTTTTCGGTTTCACACGGCAAGTGTCACCAATTCGACCCGGTGCAGGCATTGAAACCACAACCGCGCTCGGGCAAGAAGGGCGGCAACAATAAATGGGGGCCCTTGTGATCGAGCTGGAAAACGTCAGCTACACCTATGGTGATGGTGAGTTGCTGAGCGACGTGTCGCTTCAATTGCAGCCGGGGTCGTTCCATTTTCTGACCGGTCCGTCGGGTGCGGGCAAGACGACCTTGCTCAAGCTGTGTTATGGCGCGTTGCTGGCCACATCAGGACGGATGACCGCATTTGAGCAGGACATTGCACACCTGGACCGAGATCAGATGGCGCTGCTGCGTCGCCGGATCGGGGTTGTGCATCAGGATTGCCGATTTCTGGACCATATGACCTTGGCTGAAAACGTCGCATTACCGTTGATGGTGTCCGGCAAAGGCGAGAATGCGCAGAAAGAAGACCTGCTGGAATTGCTGAACTGGGTCGGGCTGGGCACACGGCTTGATGCGCTTCCTCCGGAACTTTCCGGGGGCGAACGTCAGCGCGCGGCGTTGGCGCGGGCGGTTATCCTGTCGCCGGACGTTGTGCTGGCCGATGAGCCGACCGGCAACGTGGATTGGGAAATGTCCCAGCGATTGCTGCGCCTGCTGGTCGAGTTGAACAAGATGGGTAAGACCGTGCTGATCGCGACCCATGACCTGAGCCTGATCCGCGCTGCCAAAAGCCAGGTTCAGGCCCGGGTTCTGCGAATCTCGCAGCGCCAGATTCAACTGGCGGGGGCGGATCTATGAACAAGGGCACCATCCGCAGCATGCTGGTGCGCGACAAACGCGCGGATCGGGTTGTTCCTCCGTCGGGCTACACAGCGCAACTGACCCTGTTCGTTTCCGGCGCGATGGCCTTTCTGGCCGTTTTCGCGCTTGCCTTGTCGCTGGCATCGGGCCGGCTGGCCGACCGTTGGGCATCAGAACTGGCGGGGGCTGCCACTTTGCGTATAAACGCGCCCGCCGAACAGCTTTCCGCCCAGACCGAGGCCGCACTGACCGTGCTGGCCCAAACCCCAGGCGTTGCGTCGGCACGCGCCCTGACCGCAGAGGAACAGGTCGCGCTTTTGTCCCCTTGGTTCGGTCCTGATTTGCCGCTTGATACGCTGCCTATTCCGCAACTGATAGAAATCATCGAGGGCGAACCGGATCTAGATACCGCTGGCTTGCGCTTGCGACTTGGTGCCGAAGTGCCCGGCGCCGTGCTGGACGACCATTCACGCTGGCGCGAGCCACTGGTCGAGGCGGCAAACTCGCTACGGCGATTGGGCTGGGTGTCTATCCTGCTGATCGGCGGCGCAACGGCGGCGATGATCACGCTTGCGGCCAATGCCTCATTGGCGGCCAATGCGCAGATCATCGAAGTCCTACGCCTTGTCGGTGCCCGTGATCGTTTTATCGCCAGCGCATTTGTACGGCGGTTCACATATCGCGCTTTCTTCGGCGCCCTTGTTGGAGTGCTGTTCGGCATGACCGGTGTCCTGCTGTTGCCCGAAGCCTCAGTTGAGGGCGGGTTTCTGACCGGATTGGGTTTTCAGGGGGTTGGCTGGCTGTTGCCTGCGCTGATACCTCTGCTGGGGGCTGCGGTGGCGTTCTTGGCCACCTGGACAGCGGCCGTGCGCAAATTGAAGGAGCTTTCGTAATGGCTACAGCGGTCCAATGGGTGCGCTCTTTGATCTTCATGATCGTGATTTATGCGTGGATGCTGATCCTTGGTATCGTTTTCGCGCCCTACGCGCTGTTTACCAAACGCGGGGCTTTGCAGGCATGTAAAACCTACGCGCGATCGACGATCTGGTTGGCCCGCTGGATGGTAGGCATCCGGTGTGAGGTTCGTGGAAACGTTCCCGTGGACGAGGTCGTGATCGGAGCCAAACACCAGTCCTTTCTGGACATCATCATGATCTTCAGCGCCATTCCGCACGGCAAGTTCATTATGAAAAGGGAACTGCTGTATACCCCGGTTATAGGTCTCTATGCCCGTCGCCTTGGGTGTATACCGGTTGATCGCGGCAGAAAGGGTGCTGCCGTCGCCAAGATGGTCAAAGACGTGGCTAAAGAGTTCTCTGAGCCCGGGCAGCTTGTGATTTACCCGCAGGGCACACGCGTCGCACCGGGGGCGAAGAAACCTTACAAGGTCGGGACGGCGGTTCTGTATGAAGGGCTGGGCTTTCCTTGTGTTCCTGTTGCGACGAATGCCGGTGTTTTCTGGCCGCGTACCGGGGTTTTGCGTAAACCTGGTCTAGCAATTGTCGACTTTCTTGACCCGATCGAACCGGGTGTGGGGCGGGATCAATTTCTTGGGCGTCTGGAAGATGTGATCGAAACACGATCCAGTGCATTGATGCGAGAAGTGGGGTTTGAACCGGATGGAGCTCATTAAGGACATCGCAACGCTCGAGGCGCTCTACGGGACGCCGGGCGCGCCTGCATTGCGCAAAGTGGCCAGACAGCTCACGCCGCTTTACCGCAAATGGATCATGGCGTCGCGCCTGTGCATCCTCAGCACCGTTGGGCCCGAGGGTGTCGATGGCAGCCCGCGAGGTGACGACGGCCCCGTTGTACTGGAACTTGATCCGCACACATTGGCGATGCCCGACTGGCGCGGAAATAACCGGCTGGACAGTCTGCGCAATATCGTGCGCGACCCGCGAGTGTCGTTGATGTTCATGGTGCCGGGGTCCAACAGTGTCGTGCGGTTGAATGGAACGGCGCATGTGACGGCTGATGAAGATTTGCGCGCGCGGTTCGAAAAGCAGGGCAAAAGACCAGCAACAGTGATCGTTTTCGAAATCACTGAGATTTACACCCAATGCGCCCGCGCCTTGATGCGGGCCCGTACCTGGGTCAGTGGCGACGAGACCGCGCATGTGCCGACCGTCGGTGAAATCCTCGCCGAGGCGTCGGACGGCGAGGAAGGCGGCACGCAATATGATCAGGAATGGGGTGCGCGCGCCGCGAAGACGATGTGGTAGGCGCGGGATCAGGCTGCCGCGGCACCGATCCGGGCTACCTTTGATATCCAGCGGTCCACGCTGCCGGGGTTGGGATAGCTGGCGCCCGAAAAGTAAGTGAACCGCGTCGGTTTGAAACCGACAAATCCCAGAATCTGATCGCGGATCTGGCGGATCAGTGCTTGCCTGTAGATGAAACGCATGAACCAACCCGGCGTGTCAGAGGTAAGGATGACCCGCGCTGTGCGCCCTGTCAGCATAGGTGCTGGAAAGCCGATCCTTGTAGTATTCCGCGTGTCGAAGGTGCGTCCGGGGATGAATGCCCGGTCAATCAACCCTTTCAGCTTGGCCGGCAAGCCGCCCCACCACATCGGTGCCGTCAGGACAAGGTGTTCGCTCCATTCAAAATCCTGCAGCACTTGTTCCAATGCGGGTTCTAACGGTTTGAAGTCCTCATAGTTTCCCTGACCGAAGTCATGGTCAAATTGCAGGTCGCTTAGGTGAATCATGCGAACGTCGTGCCCCTTTTGTTTGGCCGCGTCGGCATAGGTTTCTGCAAATGTTCGGGACAGGCTGGTTTCGCCTGGGTGTCCGTCGAGGATCAGGATTTTCTTAGGTTGCATCGCGAATCTCCAAAATGACCGTGGTCAGTTTATAAGTGGAAAAAATGACCGTGGTCAATTAAAAATTTTGACCACGGTCAAAAAACATGCGAACAGGGCATATGCAAAAGACAGTTCAAAAGAGAACCCTTAAAACGCGCGCCCGATTAATCGAAGCCGCAGAGGACGTTATCGAAAGAAACGGCTATCAGGCTTTGCGGGTGGAAGACGTGGTTCAGGCAGCCGGGGTCGCAAAGGGAACCTTTTTTGCGCATTTCCGGGACAAAGACGCGCTAATGGAAATGCTGATTGGTGAGAGGCTGGTTGCCTGTTTCAATCAGGTCGAACAGGGCCCCGCCCCACGCACGGCTCCCGAAATCGCCGATGCCCTGCAACCGATCCACGCCTTCATGACGTCCGAGCGTTATGTGTTCGATCTGATCATCCGGTATTCAGGCGCTACGGCGATCACCGAGATCGGGCCCATTGCGCGCTGCTTCGAACGCTATGTCCGACTGGTTGCTGATTGGTTGGAAACTGCGAAGGTGCGCAAAGACATTTCCCCCGATTTGTTGGCCGAGGGGGTTCAGGCCTTTGCTATTCAGTCCATGTCGCTGAAGTTTTGCGCGCTGCATGAGGCAGAGAGCTTTTCAGATAGGTTAGAAATCTATCTGGACGCGTGGTTAACCCCGGCAACCTGACGGGCGCCGGGGTTGTTTTATCAGCTGTGGATTGGTCCGTCGCCACAGGCCAACGCAGCTTCACGCACGGCTTCCGAATAAGTTGGGTGGGCGTGGCAGGTCAGGGCCAGATCCTCGGCCGAGGCGCCAAATTCCATCGCCACACAGACTTCATGAATCAGATCGCCGGCACCGGGGCCGATGATGTGGCAACCCAGAATGCGGTCGGTCTCCTTGTCGGCCAGGATTTTGACAAACCCATCGGTCATCAAATTCGCCTTGGCGCGGCCGTTGCCCATGAACATGAACTTGCCGACCTTATAGGCGCGGCCTTGCTCTTTCAGCGTCTCTTCGGTTTCGCCCACATTGGCAACCTCGGGCCAGGTGTAGATCACGCCCGGGATGACGCCGTAGTTTACGTGCCCATGTTTGCCCGCAACCTGCTCGGCTGCGGCCATACCTTCGTCTTCGGCCTTATGCGCCAGCATGGGGCCTTCGGTCACGTCACCGATGGCGTAAATGCCCGCCACGTTTGTCTGCCAATCTGCCCCCACCTTGATCTGACCACGCGGTGTCATTTCAACACCCAACGCTTCCAGACCCAAACCATCCGAGTACGGTTTGCGTCCGGTGGCGACAAGTACTGTATCAGCCTCGATCACATGTTCGCTGTCATCCTTGCGCAGTTTGTAGGTCACTTTGGCCTTGGTCTTGGTGGCTTCGGTCTTTTGGACCGCAGCGCCCATTACAAATTTTAGGCCTTGTTTCTTGAGGATGCGCTGGAAGGTTTTCTGAACTTCGGGGTCCATGCCGGGGGTGATCGCATCTAAGAATTCAACCACAGTCACCTCAGCGCCCAGACGCTGATAGACCGAGCCCAACTCAAGCCCGATCACGCCTGCGCCGATCACCACCAACTTCTTTGGCACCTTGTTCAGCGACAGAGCGCCGGTCGAAGTCACCACAACCTTTTCGTCAACGTCGACACCGGGCAGCGAGGACGGTTCGGACCCGGATGCGATAATGATGTTCTTGGCGGTGTGAACCTCGTCGCCCACTTTGACCTGACCTGCGGCAGGGATCGAGCCCCAGCCTTTCAACCAGTCGATCTTGTTTTTCTTGAACAGGAACTCGATACCCTTGGTATTGCCGTCGATCGTTTCCTGCTTGTAGCCCTGCATCTGTTTCCAATCGACCGAGGGGCTTTTGCCCTTCAGGCCCATCTTGGCAAAGTTATGCTCGGCCTCATGCAGTTGATGGCTGGCATGCAGCAGCGCCTTCGAGGGGATACAGCCCACGTTCAGGCACGTGCCGCCCAGAGTTTCACGCCCTTCGACGCAGGCAGTCTTCAGACCCAGCTGAGCGCAGCGGATGGCGCAAACATAGCCGCCGGGGCCTGATCCGATTACGATAACGTCATAATTTGCCATGTGTCAGGTCCTTATCGTTTACGGGGATGGCGGCAATTTCCTGCACGCCGGGGCGTTTCCCCATTACATTATCCATGCCAGCGACTGAATCAAAAGACAGCCGCCAACAATATTACGGTGTTGGCCAACAAGCCAACGATCCAAATCACGGTTCGCCAAGGCGTCCAGCCCATTGCGTAGGCTGGAACATATAGGATGCGGGCGATCAAATAGATCCAGCTACAGGCCGCAGTGAGCCCGTTCGACTGGCCCGAAACCGTCACGACAAGCGCCGCAATTGCGAACAGAACCAACCCTTCGGTGTGGTTGCTGAGGGCACGGTGCAGACGCCCCGAAACCCCCGGTTTGTCAAAGGGGATATCCCGCGGGCCAATCGCAAGGCCAAGGTCAATCTTTCCGTGTCCTGCAGCCAGATAGACCACGAATTGCGCGACCCAAAGTAATGCGGCAAGGGTCAGGACGGTCAGTTCCGTGGTCATCCAGTGGTTCCCTTTGAGCAGTCGAAAGTCATCGCGTTACCCGTTCGTGCTGCGCCCCCAATGGGCAGGCGCAGCTTCATGCTTTCAGACAGGGTCCAGAACTTTGGTCTGGATATGTGCCACGCCGCCACGTTCGTGGTGCATGGCCAGCTCTTCGGATTCGATGAAGCTCTGGGCCCGGTCGAGATCGGTGATCTCGAACAACGCGACCGCGTGGTCCTTGCGATCAGGGTCTTTCCAGATATGGAGGTCGCGGATGCCCGCGGCCTCTCTCATCGGTTTGTCTTCTTCAAACACCTTCAGCCAGACATCAAAGTCGGCCACGTCGGCTTGCCAGAGTACATGTGTCGCCATGATTACAGATCCATCAGCAGACGGCGCGGGTCTTCCAGCGCCTCTTTCACACGTACAAGGAACGTCACCGCGCCCTTGCCGTCAACAATCCGGTGGTCATAGGACAGTGCCAGATACATCATCGGGCGGATCTTGATCTCACCATTGATGACCATTGGACGGTCCTGGATCTTGTGCATGCCAAGGATACCCGACTGCGGCGGGTTCAGGATCGGTGACGACATAAGCGAGCCATAGACGCCACCGTTCGAGATGGTGAAGGTGCCGCCCTGCATCTCTGCCATGGACAACTTGCCATCACGAGCGCGCTTGCCCTTTTCGGCGATGGCCTTCTCGATATCCGCGAAGGACATGCTGTCGGCGTCGCGGATGACAGGAACAACCAGACCTTGCGGCGTACCGGCGGCAACGCCCATGTGCACGAAATTCTTGTAGACGATGTCCGTGCCATCGATCTCGGCGTTGACTTCCGGAACCTCTTTCAGCGCGTGACAGCATGCCTTGGTGAAGAAGGACATAAAGCCCAGTTTCACGCCGTGCTTTTTCAGGAACAGGTCTTTGTATTCATTGCGCAGGCCCATCACCTCGGTCATGTCCACCTCGTTGAAGGTGGTCAGGATTGCCGCAGTGTTCTGCGCATCCTTCAAACGCTTGGCGATGGTTTGGCGCAGGCGGGTCATGCGCACACGCTCTTCGCGGGCGGCATCCTGTGCTGCGACCGGTGCCCGAGGCGCTTGCGCTGGTGCCGGTGCTGCCGCCGTAGGTGCCGGGGCCGCAGCCGTAGCCGCTGCGCGGGCAACATCCTCTTTCATGATCCGCCCATCACGACCGGTGCCTGTGACCTGATCCGCGGACAAACCGGCCTCTGCCATAGCTTTTTCGGCGGATGGCGCGTTGGCGATGTCCTTGCCGGTGCTTGCTGCTGCAGCCGGGGTTGCCGCCGCAGCTGCCGGAGCAGCGACGGACCCTGCCGCTGCGCCGGAAATCACCGCCAGTTTGGCCGACGCCTCAACTGTTGCGCCTTCGGGGGCAACGATTTCTGCCAGAACACCCGCAGCCGGGGCCGGAACCTCGACCGAGACCTTGTCGGTTTCCAGCTCACACAGCATCTCGTCCTGTGCGACGCTGTCGCCGACCTGTTTGAACCATGTCGAAACGGTCGCTTCAGTCACGGATTCACCCAAGGTCGGCACCATGACGTCAACACTGCCGCCAGACGCCGCCGGAGCAGCCGCAGCCGCCGGGGCCGGTGCGGCTACCGGGGCAGGAGCTGCGCCTTCACCTGCAGCGATGGTGGCCAGCAGAGCGTCAACGCCAACGGTTTCACCTTCTGCGGCGACGATTTCGCCCATCACGCCAGCGGCAGGAGAAGGGACTTCGACGGTGACCTTGTCAGTCTCCAACTCACACAACATTTCATCAACCGCGACGGCGTCGCCGGGTTTCTTGAACCATGTCGCAACCGTGGCTTCGGTAACCGACTCGCCAAGCGTGGGAACTCGAACTTCAATGGACATCGATTATTTTCCTTCAATGCTCAGCGCTTCGTCGACCAGCGCTTCTTGTTGGGCTTTGTGTTGGCTGGCCAGACCCGTCGCGGGAGAAGCCGATGTGGAGCGGCCGACGTAACGCGGCCGCGTGTGCTTGGCGCCGATGCGGGTCAGAACCCATTCGATATTCGGTTCGATAAAGGTCCATGCACCCTGGTTCTTGGGTTCTTCCTGACACCAGATCATTTCGGCACCCTTAAAGCGCTCAAGCTCATTAATCAGCGAATGAGCTGGGAAGGGATAGAACTGCTCAATCCGCATCAGGTAGACATCATCGATGCCGCGCGCATCGCGTTCTTCGAGCAGATCGTAGTAGACCTTGCCGGAACACATCACCACGCGTTTGACCTTGTCGTCCTTGACCAATTTGGTTTCCGAGTTTCCGTGCTGTGCATCGTCCCACAACACGCGATGGAAGCTTGAACCAGTGGTGAACTCTTCTGCTGTGCTGACCGCCAGCTTGTGGCGCAGTAACGATTTGGGCGTCACCAAGATCAGCGGCTTCCGGAAGGTCCGGTGCAGCTGACGGCGCAGGATGTGAAAGTAATTCGCAGGGGTCGTGCAGTTGGCCACGATCCAATTGTCCTGACCACACATCTGCAGGAACCGTTCCAGACGCGCTGACGAGTGTTCAGGCCCCTGACCTTCGAAGCCGTGTGGCAACAGGCACACCAGACCGGACATGCGCAGCCATTTGCTTTCGCCCGAGCTGATGAACTGGTCGAACATGATTTGCGCGCCGTTGGCAAAATCACCGAATTGCGCTTCCCACAGGGTCAGTGCATTTGGTTCCGCCAGTGAGAATCCATATTCAAAGCCCAGCACCGCATATTCGCTGAGCATCGAGTCGATCACATCGTATTTCGACTGGCCCTCACGTATGTTGTTCAGCGGGTAGTACCGTTCTTCAGTTTCCTGATGTATGAAACCCGAGTGACGCTGACTGAACGTCCCGCGCGTCGCATCCTGCCCTGAAAGGCGCACCGGATAGCCTTCGGTCAGCAGAGAGCCAAAGGCGAGGGCCTCACCAGTCGCCCAGTCAAACCCTTTGCCGCTTTCGAACATCTGTTTCTTTTGATCCAAAAGACGCGAGACGGTACGGTGCACTGCGATATCGGCTGGTGTGTGGCTCAGCGCGTTGCCAATCTGCGCCAGCGTTTCCGGTTTAATTGCCGTGTCGCCGCGGACATATTCATCTTTGTTCTTGTCCAGATGCGACCAGCGTCCATCCAGCCAGTCAGCCTTGTTGGGCTTATAGTCTTTGCCCGCCTCGAACTCATCATTCAGATGCGCCTGGAAGGCGGCCTTCATATCCTCGATTTCGCCTTCGGGGATAAGGCCGTCTTTCACGAGACGCTCGGTGTACAGCGACAGCGTGGTCTTATGCGTCTTGATCTTCTTGTACATGATCGGGTTGGTGAACATGGGCTCATCGCCCTCGTTATGCCCGAACCGGCGATAGCAGAAGATGTCGATAACCACGTCCTTGTGGAACTTCTGCCGGAATTCGGTCGCAACCTTGGCGGCATGTGTTACAGCCTCGGGATCGTCGCCATTCACGTGGAAGATCGGTGCCTCAACCATCAGGGCGATATCGGTGGGGTAGGGGCTGGAGCGGCTGAAATGCGGCGCGGTGGTAAAGCCAATCTGGTTGTTCACCACGATATGCATCGTGCCGCCGGTCTTATGACCCTTAAGGCCGGACAGGCCAAAGCCTTCGGCGACAACACCTTGACCCGCAAAGGCGGCATCGCCGTGCAGCAGGATGCCCATAACCTTGGTCCGGTCTTCGTCACCCAACTGATCCTGTTTTGCGCGAACCTTGCCCAGAACAACCGGGTTCACAGCCTCAAGGTGGGAGGGGTTTGCAGTCAGCGACAGATGGACACTGTTGCCATTGAATTCACGGTCGCTGGACGCGCCGAGGTGGTATTTCACATCGCCTGAACCATCCACATCTTCGGGTTTGAAGCTGCCGCCCTGAAACTCGTTGAAGATCGCGCGATAAGGCTTGCGCATCACGTTAGCCAGAATGTTCAGGCGACCCCGGTGCGGCATGCCGATGACGATGTCGCTGACACCCAGCGCACCGCCGCGCTTGATGATCTGCTCCATCGCGGGGATCAAGGCTTCGCCGCCGTCCAGGCCGAAACGTTTGGTGCCCATGTATTTAACGTGCAGGAACTTCTCGAAGCCTTCGGCCTCGACCATCTTGTTCAGGATCGCCTTGCGGCCTTCCTTGGTGAACTGAATTTCCTTGCCGTACCCCTCGATCCGTTCCTTCAGCCACGCGGCTTCTTCCGGATTTGAGATATGCATGTACTGCAGCGCGAATGTGCCGCAATAGGTCCGTTTCACGATCTCGACAATCTGGCGCATGCTGGCCATCTGCAAACCCAGCACGTTGTCGATAAAGATCGGGCGGTCCATGTCGGCTTCGGTGAAGCCATACGTCCTGGGGTCCAATTCCGGGTGGGTGCTGGCGGCGCGCATGCCCAACGGGTCCAGATTAGCAGCAAGATGGCCCCGGATACGATAAGCCCGGATCAGCATCAGTGCCCGCAGACTGTCCAGAACGGCGCGTTTGATTTGGTCTTCGCTGACCTTAACACCCTTGGCCTCGGCCTTGTCCTTAATCTTGTCGCCCGCCGCCTTGGCGTCGATTTCGGCCCATTCGCCCGTCAACGCGCCAGTCAGGTCATCCGTCGGCATCGGAGGCCAGTCGGTCCGAGCCCAGGATGGCCCTTCGGCCTCGCGCTGGACGTCCGGCGTGGCGTCGCCCATCGCCCGGAAAAAATCGACCCAGGCCGCATCTACAGCGTTCGGGTCCTTGGCGTACTGGGCATAAAGCTGCTCCAGATATTCAGCATTATGCCCCTGCATAAAGCTTGAGGCATGAAAGGCAGAGTTGGGCGTATGTTCGGTCATTGGGCTACCTCTGTTGGGTTGGGACCGTATTGGTTGGTGCCTGGCTGGCTGGGGCGGGTCAGCCACCACAGAACCAGGACGGGCGACACAAACAAAACAAGCAGTGTCGGAATGACGATTAGCAGAGTGGCGCGGGTGAACAGGATGTCCAGATTCCCGCCATGCTGGAAATGGGATGCGAGGCCGATGCCAAAGATCAGCACAGCAAAGGCGCCGGCAATCAGCAGGATCGGAAGCAAGGCAAAAAGCCCGCTGCGCCCGGTGTCATGCATCCGTCGCCACGCGACGGCCAGATGCGGGATAAACACGATCAGGCTGACGATACTCTGCACCGGCTGGTTGGACGTTGCAGTGACTTGTTTGATTTCATCGGTCTGCGTCGTGGCGACCTGAGTGAAGAACTGCCAATCGATGACCCCGGCGATAAAGCTCCAGATCACGATGAACAGGAAAAAGAACCAGTATTCGGGCCGCGAGGCGCGACCCGAGAAGGTGAAGAACTTGGCGAAACAGGTGCGGATGGCGTCAGAGAAGGTCATGCGGGCACATCTCCACATAGCGCACCAAATCGATTACTCTTGGGCTCAGACGCAACAAGCATCATTCCTACGATGTTTGCTGTTACCATCACACTCGCTACGAGTGCCGCCAGAAAAACTGGCCCTAGGGTCAGGAATGCTAAGATCAGCCACAAAATCGGCCCGCCTATCAGCAAACTAAACCCCAAGAAGACCTGATATCCGAGCCAGACGAGGATAATCAATAAGAAAGGATACACGGCCTGGTGACCCTCTTCGCCAGTATCCTGTAGCCGTCGGCTCATAGCAGAGAGCAAAGGGATAGACGCCGCCATTACCAAAAGCAACTGCCCAATTCCCCAGCTCAAGGAAATGCTCCATTCAAGGTTCATTGCTACAACTACAGGCAGCATAGCGGCCACTGGCGCGAACCACCAAAACTCGGCGCGGGGAGCCCTGCCCGAGAAGACGAGCGCTTTTCGAAAACCAAACGATATGGCTTGTTTAGGTCCCATCAAGGCCATCCTGCCCAGCGACACTGCCAGGCAGCGCCCGACCGCTCCCATGGGCGGGCGCTTCGCACCCACACGCGTTCGGGCGTTGACCTAAGCACATATGCGCCACAGGCAATCACTGCTTACCCAATTGCTTCCAGCACAGCCTCACCCAGCTGCGCTGGGCTTTCGGCCACGACGATGCCGGCCGAGCGCATGGCTTCGATCTTGTCCTCAGCACCGCCCTTGCCGCCGGCGACGATGGCGCCCGCGTGGCCCATGCGGCGGCCCGGAGGAGCGGTGCGGCCAGCGATGAAACCAGCAGTCGGTTTAGAACGGCCCTTCTTGGCCTCATCCGCCAGGAACTGAGCGGCTTCTTCCTCGGCTGAGCCACCGATCTCACCGATCATGATGATCGAGTGGGTTTCGTCATCGGCCAGGAACCATTCCAGCACGTCGATATGCTCAGTCCCTTTGATCGGGTCACCGCCGATGCCCACACAGGTGGACTGACCCAGGCCTACGTCTGTTGTCTGTTTCACAGCTTCATAAGTAAGCGTACCCGAGCGGGAAACGACACCCACGCTCCCGCGTTTGTGAATGTGGCCGGGCATGATGCCGATCTTGCAGGCGTCGGGTGTGATGACACCGGGACAGTTCGGGCCGATCAGGCGCGAGCTTGAGCCTTCCAGCGCGCGTTTCACCTTCATCATGTCCAGAACCGGGATGCCTTCGGTGATGCAGACGATCACTTCCATCTCGGCATCAATCGCTTCGAGGATCGAGTCTGCCGCAAAGGGCGGGGGCACATAGATCACGCTGGCGTTGGCTTCGGTCACATGCTTGGCCTCGTGGACCGAGTTGAATACGGGCAGGTCAAGATGGGTCATCCCGCCTTTGCCGGGGGTCACGCCGCCGACCATCTTGGTGCCATACGCGATGGCCTGTTCGCTGTGGAATGTGCCCTGCGAGCCAGTAAAGCCCTGACAGATCACTTTGGTATTTTCGTCGATGAGGACTGCCATTTGGCATTCTCCTGTTTTAAGCGGGCCTGAGCCTGCCTGAATTCGTCGGAAAGGTGGGCAAATCCCACCCCACGGAATTGGGATTAGCCTTTGACGGCCTTCACGATCTTCTCAGCACCGTCTTTCAGGTTGTCTGCCGCGATCACGTCCAGGCCAGAGGTGTTGATGATCTCTTTGCCTTTCTCGACATTCGTGCCTTCCAGACGCACGACCAGCGGAACCTTCAGGCCGACCTCTTTCACCGCGGCGACAACGCCCTCGGCGATGACGTCACAGCGCATGATGCCGCCGAAGATGTTGACCAGGATGCCTTTGACCTGCGGGTCAGAGGTGATGATCTTGAACGCCTCGGTCACTTTCTCTTTGGTGGCGCCACCGCCCACGTCGAGGAAGTTGGCAGGCTCAGCCCCATACAGCTTGATGATGTCCATGGTCGCCATCGCCAGGCCGGCACCGTTGACCATGCAGCCGATCTCACCATCCAGTGCGATGTAGTTCAGGTCGTACTTAGAGGCTTCCAATTCCTTGGGGTCTTCCTCGGTCGTGTCGCGCAGCTCGGCAATGTCGGGGTGGCGGTAGACCGCGTTACCGTCAAAGCCGACCTTGGCGTCCAGCACTTTGAGGTCGCCCTTGTCGGACACGATCAGCGGGTTGATTTCCAGCATCTCCATGTCCTTCTCGACGAAGGCGGCGTATAGCTGGCTCATCAGTTTGACGCACTGTTTGACCTGCGCGCCCTCCAGCCCCAGCGAAAAGGCGATGCGGCGGCCATGATAGGGCTGATAGCCTGTTGCCGGATCGACCGAGAAGGACAGGATTTTCTCGGGCGTTGCAGCGGCAACCTCTTCGATGTCCATGCCACCTTCTGTGGAGCAGACGAACGAGATGCGGCTGGTCTGGCGATCCACCAGCAGGGCAAGGTACAGTTCACGCTCGATGCCGGAACCGGCTTCGATGTATATGCGGTTGACTTGCTTGCCCGCGGGGCCGGTTTGATGAGTGACCAGCGTACGGCCCAGCATCTTCTTGGCTTCCTCGGATGCTTCTTCCACCGACTTGGTCAGACGAACACCGCCTTTTTCACCGGCGTCAGCCTCTTTGAAGGAGCCCTTGCCGCGGCCACCCGCGTGGATCTGTGCTTTGACAACCCAGAGTGGGCCATCCAGTTCACCGGCTGCGGTTTTGGCTTCCTCAGCGCGCAGTACCGCGCGACCTTCGGAGACCGGAGCGCCATAGCTGCGAAGAAGCGCTTTGGCCTGATATTCGTGAATGTTCATCGAAACTGTCCTGTCTGACTGCGTTACACCGTTATAGGGGTGTCTAGGGGGCAAGTTTAAAGGGTTTTTTGACAGGGAAGCAGTTTTTCACGAAGATTTTCATCATTTGTGATCACGGTTTTTTTGGGTGTGATCACAAAATGCAATGAAGGTTGCCCGTTTGATTCGTCGTCGTTGACGGCCTTTAGAATAAAGAGAGAATTCAGCTAGCGCTAAACCAAGTCGACCCGTCGAGACGGCAAATTCGCATGACTGTAAGCCGCTAGCTTCGATAGCGGATCGATCGAAGAGCGCAGAAGTCGCCCAAAACAAAACCCGGCTCACCAAAGGTGAACCGGGTTCTGATTTTCTTTACGTATGGATCACGCCAGCGAGCTGTCGATGCCCTTGCAAGCTTCGATCAGGCCTTTGACGGCATTGACCGAATTGTCGAACCCGGCTTGTTCGTCTTCGTTCAGCTTGATGTCGACGATCCGTTCGACGCCACCGGCGCCGATCACGGTCGGAACGCCGACATAGAGACCGTCAACTCCCAGCTCGCCGCTGCAGTATGCGGCGCAAGGCAGTACGCGCTTTTGGTCTTTCAGATAGGCTTCGGCCATTTCGATCGCCGAAGTGGCAGGCGCGTAGTAAGCCGAGCCAGTTTTCAGCAGGCCAACGATTTCGGCACCGCCATCACGGGTACGCTGAACGATGGCGTCCAACTTATCCTGCGTGGTCCAGCCCATCTCGACCAGATCGGGCAGGGGGATACCGGCAACGGTCGAATAACGCACCGACGGCACCATTGTGTCGCCGTGGCCGCCCAGAACAAACGCGGTGACGTCGCGCATCGAGACGTTGAACTCTTCCGACAGGAAGTGCGCGAAACGGGCCGAGTCCAGAACGCCAGCCATGCCGCAGACTTTGTTGTGCGGCAGACCCGAGAATTCGCGCAGAGCCCAGACCATCGCGTCCAGCGGGTTGGTGATGCAGATCACGAACGCGTCGGGCGCGTGGGCTGCAATGCCTTCGCCAACCGACTTCATGACTTTCAGGTTAATGCCCAACAAGTCATCGCGGCTCATGCCGGGTTTGCGGGCGACGCCAGCGGTGACGATGCAGACGTCTGCGCCTGCGATATCGGCATAATCGCTGGTGCCGGACATGGCTGCGTCGAACCCTTCCGAAGGGCCGGATTCAGCGATGTCGAGCGCTTTGCCCTGCGGCAGCCCGTCTGCGATGTCGAACAGGACTACGTCACCCAGTTCTTTGACAGCTGCGAGGTGCGCAAGCGTGCCGCCGATGTTCCCAGCGCCGATAAGCGCAATCTTGGGTCTGGCCATTTGGAAAATCTCCGGTCGGAATTGAAATCGCGGTTGTGCTAGTCGCTAAATGGCTTTCGCGCAAGTGTTCAGCGGCGCGGCATGCAACCGCATACCGTTTGCACTGCCTGTGCTGATTGCGCTAAACGGCCAAGGATACAGGCCGAAACCGGGGCGCTGCATGTTCGAATTGAACCTGATGTTTTTTGTTGTAGCGATCCCGGCTGTGATCTTTGCGGGTATTTCGAAGGGTGGCTTTGGCTCGGGCGTGGCCTTTGCGTCCTCATCGATTCTGGCGTTGATATTGGAGCCGGGGCAGGCACTGGCCCTGATGCTGCCGATTTTGATGGTGATCGATGTTGCAACTCTTGGGCCCTATTGGAAACGCTGGAGCTGGCCGGATTCGCGCCGGTTGATCCTTGGGGCCGTGCCTGGCGTGGCGTTGGGCGCATGGCTTTATCGCGCCACCGATGATGATCTGCTGCGCCTACTGATCGGGGGGATTTCCATTGGTTTTGTCGTTTGGCACGTCAGTCAATCCAAAGGCTGGGTGCGCGGCTTCACAAACAGACTGCCTGCCCCCGCCGGACTGTTCGCTGGACTGGTTGCTGGCTTCACCAGCTTTGTCAGCCATGCGGGCGGCCCGCCAGCCGCCGTTTACCTGCTGTCGCAACGCCTGTCGAAGACCGAGTTTCAGGCCAGCACTGTATTGGCCTTCTGGGTCATCAACATCACGAAATTTGTGCCTTACGCCTATCTTGGCCTTTTCACTTGGCACACCGCGTGGGCCGGTCTGCTATTGACACCATTTGCGATTCTTGGTGCCTGGCTGGGCGTCCGGGCGCATTTTATGCTGTCAGAGCGGCTGTTTTTTGGCATTGCTTACGTTCTGCTGACGCTCACAGGCAGTAAGTTGATCTGGGACGCTTTGACCTGATCAGACGTTAGGCGGCAGGGCTTCGGCGGTCATTTCATAAGCCTGACCCGAGGCAACAAGGCAGGTCATGCCATCCGGCAACGTCACAGTGATCGTCCAGCTACCGCTTTGGTCCGACGCATAAAGCTCCATCACCGCGCCCTGACGCGCGATGCCAATCCCCTGGCGCGTTTCGCCGTAAGTTTCGGTCAGCCGTTTTATCACCTCGTCACGTGGTGCGCAGTTGCGGGCGTGGGCCTGTTGCGCAGCCAGAACCATGATTCCGAGGCCCATCGTCATCTTCAGCAGTGTCTTGTGCATCTTTGACCCTTTTCGATTTCCTTTGCCGGTCAGGGTGCCGCCATTGGACCGAAATCCGGTTAAAGGAACGCACGTTGCGTCGCGAATGCTGCGATGCGGCGATTTTGCGCTTGAACTTTCCGACAAAAAATGCCCCATTCCGCGCAACTTTATTTCCTCGGGAGAAGCCAATGGACCCGCGCCAGCGCCCCTATCGCTCTGTTCTTTATATCCCCGGTTCGAAAGACCGGGCGCTGGACAAGGCACGCACTTTGCCTGTGGACGCGATCATTTTTGATCTTGAAGACGCGGTTTCTGCCGATGAGAAGTGCAATGCACGCGAAACGCTTAAGGCGGCTCTGGCCGCGGGCGGCTATGGGGAACGGGTCAAGATCGTGCGCATCAACGGTCTGGATACCGAATGGGGCCGTGCTGACGCTGAGGCCGTGCGCGAGATGGATGCCGATGTGGTCCTGCTGCCCAAGGTGAATTCAGCCGCGGACGTGGACGCGCTGGCCGCGATTACCGGTGACCTGCCAATCTGGGCGATGATGGAAACCCCGCGCGGGATGCTCAACGCGACCGAGATTGCCGCCCATCCGCTTATGGCGGGGTTTGTCATGGGTACAAATGATCTGGCGAAGGAGTTGCAAACCCGCTTCCGCCCGGATCGTCTGCCCTTGATGACTTCTCTGGGCCTGTGTCTGTTGGCCGCCAAGGCCGAGGGGCTGATCGTTGTCGATGGTGTCTACAACGCATTCAAGGACGCCGAGGGTCTGGCCGCCGAATGTGCGCAGGGCCGCGACATGGGCTTTGACGGAAAAACCCTGATCCACCCCGCACAGGTCGATGTCACCAATGCTGCCTATGCCCCGTCTGAGACCGAGATCGATCTGGCCCGTCGCCAGATTGCCGCTTTCGAAGAGGTTGAGGCGCAAGGACAGGGCGTTGCCGTGGTCGACGGCAAGATCGTTGAAAATCTGCACGTTGTAACTGCCCGCGAAATTCTGGCAAAAGCGGAGGCAATTACAGCTTTGCAAGCGGGGTAAGCCAGCATGGGCTTTGTTCTTCTCATTCTCGGTGTGGCACTTTGGTGGGCCGCGCATCTGTTCAAACGTGTGATGCCAGAGCGTCGCGCTGCGATGGGCGACGCCGGCAAGGGCGCGGTCGCGCTGGCCTTGGTGGCATCGATCCTGCTGATGATCTTCGGCTATCGCATGACCGACTTCATCCATGTCTGGGCCCCGCCGAGTTTTATGATCCATATCAATAACCTGCTGGTGTTGATTGCGATCTACATGATGAGCCCCGCCGGAACCAAGGGCCGCGTACTGAACAAGCTGCGCCATCCGATGCTGGGCGGGTTTAAACTGTGGGCTTTTGCACATTTGCTGGTTAATGGCGATCTGGCCTCGATCATTCTGTTTGGCGGGTTGTTGGCCTGGGCTGTGGTCGAAGTGATCGTGATCAACAAGTCCGAGCCGGGTTGGACCCCCGGTGAACCCGGAACCTATGGCAAAGATGCGATGTTCTTTGTGGCCTCGATCGTGCTGCTGGGTGTCATCGGCTACGTTCACGGGCTGGTCGGCCCGTCGCCGTTCCCCTCGTAAGGATTTGACATCATGGCAAAACTATACCGTTTGTTGACCGAAGAAGACACCTCGGCCTTCTGCCACAAAGTAACAGACGCATTGGCAAAAGGGTGGGAGCTCTATGGCGACCCGTCCTATGCGTATGACGAAAACAGCCGCATAATGCGTTGCGCGCAAGCCGTGACCAAAGAGGTCGAGGCCGACTATTCACCTGACATGAAACTGGGACAGCAATAATGGCAAAAACCAATTCGGGCCGCTTTTTCGAGGACTATTCCATTGGTCAGGTATTGCACCATGCCGTGCCGCGCACGGTGACCAATGGCGAGCGGGCGCTGTACCACGCGCTCTATCCGGCGCGGCAGGCGCTGTATTCCTCGGACGAGTTCGCCCGGAATTGTGGTCTGCCGCAAAGCCCGATTGATGATCTTGCTGCATTCCACGTCGTGTTTGGCAAGACTGTCCCAGATGTGTCGCTGAATGCGGTCGCCAATCTGGGGTATGCTGAAGGGCGCTGGCTTAAGCCGGTCTATCCCGACGATACCTTGCGTTCGGAATCCGAGGTGATCGGCCTCAAACAGAACTCGAACGGCAAGACCGGTGTTGTCTGGGTGCGCACGCGCGGTCTGAACCAGCGCGATGAGGTTGTCATCGAATACGTGCGTTGGGTCATGGTTCGGAAATCGGATATGGATGCGCCCGCGCCCGAGACTGTGATTCCAGAACTGAAAAAGTCGCTGGATGCGAAGGATCTGATCGCGCCCGAGGGCCTTGATTTCTCTCAGTACGATTTCGCTCAGGCTGGTGAGGCGCATCGCTGGGGCGACTATGAGATTGGCGAGAAAATCGATCACGTCGATGGCGTCACGGTCGAAGAGGCCGAACATATGCTGGCGACCCGCTTGTGGCAGAACACCGCCAAGGTGCATTTCGATCTGACCTTCCGGCCCGAAGGGCGGCTGATCTATGGCGGTCACGTGATTTCCATGGCGCGGACCCTGTCGTTCAACGGGCTGGCTAATGCACAGATGATCGTTGGCCTGAACGGTGGCGCGCACGCTAACCCCTGTTTTGCGGGCGACACGATCAAGGCCTGGTCCGAAGTTCTGGACAAAGCGGAAACTGCCATTCCGGGCGTCGGCGCCGTGCGCCTACGGTTGGTCGCAACCAAGGGCGGCGCGCCGTTTGAGTTGAAAAACGAAGACGGTCGTTATCTGCCCAATGTCCTGCTTGATCTGGATTACTGGGCTCTGATGCCGATCTGATACTCGTGGTGACATTCATTTGATCGCAGCCAGCGCCAATCGTGTTAGGCTGCGGTCATGACCTTGCTTCGCACAATAGCTGCCTGCGTCTGTCTGACGCCACCTGCATATGCTTGCGATTTGGCATTGGCACTCGCTGTAGACGTCTCGGGGTCGGTCGATTCGACTGAGTATCGAATACAAATGGATGGCCTAGCAGCCGGTTTGCGTGACCCGATCGTGTCCGAGGCATTGGTGCGCGGGAAAGCCCGCGTGATGCTGGTGCAGTGGACAGGGTCCTCTCGTCAGATGGTCACTGTTCCGTGGACACATATCGACAGTTTCGAGGCAATTGATCAGTTTGCTGTAAAAGTGGCCAACGATCCCAGGGTCTGGCGCAACTTTTCCACCGCAATTGGCGAGGCGCTGGAATCGACCATGTCCTATTTCGATACGGTGTCGGATTGCAAACGTCACCTGATCGATATCTCTGGCGATGGGGTGTCGAACGAGGGGGTTGAACCATCGGACGTACACAGAATTCTGCGGACACGCGGTGTGACGGTGAACGCGATTGCAATCGAAGAAAGCGAACCGGATCTGACCGCGTATTTCTTTGAAAATGTGATCGTGGGCGAGGGGGCGTTTGTCGTCTCAGCCTCAGGGTTTGCAGACTATCCCGAGCGGATTCGTAAGAAACTGCTGCGCGAGGTGACCCAGCAAACCGCTGATTTGAAATAGCCGCACAACAGAATCGAATCTGCAGGCGCTAACATCGTGATGGATGGAAAACAATTTGTGATCACGAGCTTATTTTGTGTGATCACATAATGCAAATATCCGTCATTTTGCGCCAATTGTGAACTTTTTTGCATCTGCAGCACGTGACAGAACCGCAAAAAACAGTAAAACCTTCGGAAGCCAACCGTAAAGGAGCCAACATGGCCGATGTAAATCGGGGCAACCGCCCTCTTTCACCTCACCTCACGATCTACCGCCCCCAACTGACTTCGATGACATCGATCCTTGTGCGCATCACGGGTATTGCGTCGCTAGCGATCGCATTCTTTGTCGTCTGGTGGTTCCTGGCGGCGGCAACATCCGAAACGGCATTCAACTTCATCGATGGGCTGATGAGAAGCTGGCTGGGTGATCTCGTGATGTTCGCCGCGACCTGGGCGATCTTCTATCACATGCTGGGTCGTCTGCGTCACGTGATCTGGGATCTGGGGTATTGCGTAGATGTCGGTATCTCCGAAAAGATGGGGATCGGCATGCTGGTGTTGGCCACCATCCTCGCCTTCATCACGGCAATTGCGGTTTAAGGAGATTGGCCATGAATTACCTCACTGACCGCAAACGCGCGCAGGGTACCGGTGCCGGAGGCGAAGGTACGCATCATCACTGGCAGATGATGGTAAGCTCGGCGGCACTTGTCTTTCTTGTACCGCTGTTTGTTTTCGTCTTCGCAAACGGTTTGGGCAGGTCATACGAAGAAGTCCTGGCCTATTATGGCCGTCCCTTCCCGGCGATTGTGACCGGGCTGACAATGGTTGTCGTCATCATCCATCTGGTCCACGAAACTCAGATCGCAATTGAAGACTATGTCCATGGTGTCGCAGAAAAGCTGAGCCTCATGGCCGTCGCGGCGTTTGGCTACACATTGATAGCTGCCGGGCTGTTTGCCCTGATCAAGCTGGCTCTGTGAAACGCGCGGTAAGGAAATAATCAAATGACAGCTGCATACGAATACGAAACACACGAATATGACGTCGTTGTTGTCGGCGCTGGCGGCGCTGGTCTGCGCGCCACGCTGGGCATGGCAGAACAAGGTCTGCGCACGGCATGTGTCACGAAGGTGTTTCCGACACGCTCGCACACGGTTGCCGCGCAGGGCGGAATCGCCGCATCTCTGTCCAATATGGGACCGGACCACTGGCAGTGGCACATGTACGACACCGTCAAAGGCTCGGACTGGCTGGGAGACACCGACGCGATGGAATATCTCGCCCGTGAGGCACCCAAGGCCGTGTATGAGCTGGAACACTACGGTGTTCCGTTCAGCCGTACTGAAGAGGGCAAGATCTACCAACGCCCGTTCGGTGGTCACACTACCGAATTCGGCGAAGGTCCTGCCGTGCAGCGGACCTGTGCCGCTGCGGACCGGACCGGTCACGCGATCCTGCACACGCTCTATGGCCAAAGCCTCAAGAACAACGCCGAGTTCTATATCGAATACTTCGCCATCGACCTGATCATGTCCGAAGACGGGCAGTGTCAGGGTGTCGTTTGCTGGAAGTTGGACGACGGCACGATGCACGTCTTCAACGCCAAGATGGTGGTGCTGGCGACCGGCGGCTATGGCCGCGCCTATTTCAGTGCGACCTCGGCCCATACCTGCACCGGTGACGGTGGTGGCATGGTGGCCCGCGCAGGGCTGGCCCTGCAGGACATGGAGTTCGTTCAGTTCCACCCGACCGGCATTTACGGTTCTGGCTGTCTGATCACCGAAGGCGCGCGTGGTGAGGGCGGTTACCTAACCAACTCGGAAGGCGAACGGTTTATGGAGCGTTATGCGCCCCAGTACAAAGACCTCGCGCCTCGCGATTACGTCTCGCGTTCGATGACAATGGAGATCCGCGAAGGCCGTGGCCATGGTGACGGTGGCGACCACATTCACCTGAACCTCAGCCACTTGCCGGCCGAGGCGCTGGCCGAACGTCTGCCAGGGATTTCGGAATCGGCGCGCGTTTTTGCGGGCGTAGACGTCACCAAGGAACCGATCCCGGTTCTGCCGACCGTGCACTACAACATGGGCGGCATTCCGACCAACTATTGGGGTGAGGTTCTGAATCCGACCGCTGACAACCCGACGGCCGTTGTCCCCGGATTGATGGCTGTGGGAGAAGCGGGCTGCGCCTCGGTCCACGGGGCGAACCGTTTGGGCTCGAACTCACTGATCGACCTTGTGGTCTTTGGCCGTGCGGCTGCAATCAAGGCGGGCAAGGTTGTGGATGCCGAGGCACCGAACCCGGTGCTGAATCAGGCGTCCGTCGATAAGGCGTTCGACCGCTTTGACGCGGTACGCAATGCCAGCGGTGCAATCGCTACCGCCGATCTGCGTCTTGAGATGCAGAAGACCATGCAGGAAGACGCAGCGGTCTTCCGGACAGCAAAAACCATGGCCGAGGGCGTCGACAAGATGACGGCGATCGCCGCCAAGATGGACGACCTGAAAGTCAGCGACCGCTCGCTGGTCTGGAACAGCGACCTGATGGAAACGCTGGAGCTGACCAACCTGATGCCAAGTGCGTTGGCCACGATTGTCGGCGCCGAGGCGCGTAAGGAATCCCGCGGCGCGCACGCGCATGAAGATTTCACCGAGCGTGATGATGAGAACTGGCGCGTTCATACGGTGTCGCGTGTTGATGGCAACAAGGTTGATCTCAGTTATCGTCCGGTTATTGCCGATCCGCTGACAACCGAAGACGAAGGCGGCATCAGCCTGAAGAAAATCGCCCCCAAAGCGCGGACGTTCTGATCAAGCCTTTCCAGGTGTGCATCACCCAAGAAAATGGGTGATGCACTGCCATTATGGAGCTTATCTGTTTGCGTTAGACATCAAACCGGCCGCTATCAAGCCGCGCGAACAATACGTCGCAATCTGCAGCGTCAGGGCGAATGGGTCGGATGAAGTCCAGGATTTCGAAACCCTGCTCCGCCATGCATGCCACAAAATCAGAAAAGCGATAGCCATTTTCGTAGCGTGGTTTAACCGAGGCCTCGGCGATCACAAACTCGGTCTTTTTCAATGTCTCCGTGGCGCCTAGAACAACCTCGAGTTCATAACCTTCCGTGTCGATCTTGATGCCGAAAGGTCCGGGGTAACCTGCAGCAACCGCATCCAGCGTACGAGCAGGTACTTCGCGTTGTTCGATTTCGGCAAACAAAGAGGCGTAGTTGTCAGCATAATCCATAACTGAAGCTCGGCTATGCCGCGCGCGCGCCTCGGTAGAAGGAACGTTGAGTGTAACGCTTCCTTCCATGCTGCCAGCGGCGAAACAGAAGAAATCGAAATCTATTACGTCGCGCCAACGTTCTACTTTCTCTTCGCTTTCTGCAACCGGATCAATCAGCAAAAACTTGGATGTTTTGAAAGCTTCATAAAGTGGCGGTGTGCCAGCATCTACGCCGACATCGATGACAGTATTGGGAGAGAAACCATAGCCTACCAAAAGTCGATTATCCATCTCGGTGCGCTCTATCGTGTATCCGGCACGTCTGAGGCGTTTTAACATTCTTGCAGGCCTATCGGAAATTTTTGCACCGTCAGAGTTGAGAGGGGAAATCGTCAGACCGAACTTTTTCAGCGTTTTGACAAAGTCAAACGGATTGGCGGATGCCATAGCAACTCCTTAATTGGTCGTGTTGGTTGTCAATTTGAATTCAATTCCTGCAAGGCATGTTTCAATTCGTTCGATATCCGCTTTGGATTGCGCTCTGAGGCAAATTTGAAACATGCTCTGCGTTTTTCTTCTAGTTCTTCATCCGACATTTGGATTAAGTTCCTCATCATGCGGATCAAACCCCGTGGGTGTTGGGCCGGGTAAAGAAGGTTATGGCATTCTTCTGGAGTGGTTTGCTTGTGAGGGTCAATGTCCGGACCAATTATTGGCAGGCCAAACGATTGTGCCAACATCGCGGTACCGGACGTGAACGTTGTTGTCGAGGGCAGCAAATAGGCATGCGCTTGAGAGAAAAAAACCGGCACTTCATCATTAGGCACCCTCCCGGCCACGACCGATACATTGGGGTTGGCATCCATTTGACGCGCAAGCTTTTGCCCTGACCTGAAAACCCGCCCGACAACTGAAAGTTGAAAATCATACCCACGACTAGCGAGTTTCTTGGCTGCTAGTTGCAATCGATCAAGTTCGCGGTTCCCGCGCATGGCACCAAAAACCAGAAAGCGCGTTTGAACGCGCGGGGCAAGAGGGCGATTCAGCGTCTGATCCGTAGGTTCGTAGACCCCAAGATAACTGGGGTGTGGAATCAACCGCAGCTTTTTAGGGTTGGCGTCGTATTCATCAATCATATGCTGACGGGCGTGGCGTGTGTGCACGTGAATCACATCGGCAATCTGCGCCAATTCTCGACGAGTTTGACGAAAATACTCAGTTTCACTTCCTTTGGAGTGCGCGAATTGATTGTGAATGGTCCAAATGACTCGCCCGCCGTTTGCCCGATACCGCCTCAAGCCTTCACGTGCCGAATTAAAAATTGGTGCCTGGTCTTCCGTTTCTGGCTCGGGAAACAGGCGATCATCCCAATGGATGTGAATGATGCCCTGATCAGGTTGAAAATCTGCCCGTGCAAAATTTGTAAGCGGAGCGCCACGAGAGGGGGTTAGGCTGAATTCCGGCATACAGGCTGAGTACATCATGCTCTGATAAGGGTTTTTGTTGCCGTAGGGGATGTTGACGACGTTTATCGGCATTCGCTGTTCTGCACTCGACTCGTTTCTTCAGCGGCGCGAACCTTGAGCGCCGCGGGAATATTGTGGTGAGCTTGCCCAATTTTCTTGGGTGTTTTCAAGGTTAAAAGGTTGGCTTTCCGGCCTGCCGAGTATATCTATACGCAGGATTTTAGCGAGGTCGGAAATGGTACAACTCACCCTGCCAAAGAACTCTCGGATTACCACAGGTAAAACTTGGCCGAAGCCTGAAGGCGCGGCTAATGTTCGTAAGTTTCAGATCTATCGCTGGAACCCGGATGACGGTCAAAATCCACGTGTAGACACCTATTTTGTTGATATGGACAGCTGCGGCCCGATGGTTCTGGACGCGCTGATCAAGATCAAGAATGAAATCGACCCGACGCTGACCTTCCGCCGGTCCTGCCGCGAAGGGATCTGCGGTTCCTGCGCGATGAATATCGACGGGATCAACACGCTGGCCTGTATCTACGGCATGGATGAAATCAAGGGTGACGTTAAGATTTATCCGCTGCCGCATATGCCGGTCGTCAAGGACCTGATCCCTGACCTAACGCATTTCTACGCGCAGCATGCAAGCATCATGCCGTGGCTGGAAACCAAGACCAACCGTCCTGCGAAAGAGTGGAAGCAATCCATCGAAGACCGCAAGAAACTTGATGGGTTGTATGAATGCGTGATGTGCGCCAGCTGCTCGACCTCGTGCCCCAGCTATTGGTGGAACGGGGATCGCTACCTTGGGCCCGCTGCGCTTTTGCATGCGTATCGCTGGATCATCGACAGTCGTGACGAAGCCACTGGTGAACGTTTGGATGAATTGGAAGACCCATTCAAGCTGTATCGCTGCCACACGATCATGAATTGCGCCAAGACCTGTCCGAAGGGTCTGAACCCGGCCAAGGCGATTTCCGAAATCAAAAAGATGATGGTTGACCGCGCAGTTTGAACGCAGCCGAAAGAGATTATGAAACCCGGGATGGTAACTTCCCGGGTTTTTTCGTGTTCTGCGAGCATTGAAAATTCGGAGAACATCAATGACTCAAACACTTACTAAGGTTTTTTCCGTCGCTGCGATCACGGCTCTTTCGGCCTGTGGCGGATTGAGCAGCAATCGGGCGGATATTGTATTCAAGCAAGTGGAATGCGCCGGGCAGGCGGGGATTAGTGGTTCGTTTACGACGCAATACGAACTGCAGGGTGGCAAGCAGGCTGAAGTATTTGTTCCAGGTGATGGCGTAAGCGAGGCTCAGGCCGCCAAAGCGAATGCCTGCATGGCGGCGTAACCGGCATCAAGCCTAGGGCTGGCAGATGCAAATGCCAGCCTTAGTTGCGTTCAGGGCATACCGAAACTGCAAAAGGATGCGGTGAATCTGTCGGCGCGTCTGTCTATTTTTCAATCAGGGAGGAGTGACTGAATTAGAACAGGATCTCTCCGATGGAAGAAAAACAGAACACAAAATCAGAGGCTCTAAAAACGCTGGAACAAGCGTGGTCATATTACACTCCAGAACCTGTGAAACCCGTAAATGACCGCATCCCAGATTTGTTCGAATACGCTAACGCAGCCTGAACTGACAACTGTGGGCTTGCCACCAGTGGGAAAAATGGGCCATGCATTGGCATGCCCATTTTGCTTCTTATTCTGGCAGGCGGAGTATTTGCCTATTTCCTGTGGCGCTCGCGCACCTCATCCTTGAGCCGGGACTGCCGCTGGCGGCAGCACCGCAAAGAAGGCGTTTGGGTGTGTGCATTTTGTGGCGCTCAGCAGCAGGGAGGCGACGCTCCAACTCAATGCCTGAAGGGGCAATAGCGGCATAAGCAGGGCGGTTTCCCACCCTGCATGTTTGCATTTACGCCGCCGGAAATGCCGCCTGTAGTGCGATTTCAACCATATCGCCAAAACTGCTTTCGCGATCAGCTGAGGGCAAAGCTTCGCCGGTCAGCAAGTGGTCGGAAACGGTTAGAACAGCCAATGCCCGGCATTTGTGGCGCGCGGCCAGAATGTACAGCTCAGCAGCTTCCATCTCGACCCCGAGAATACCGTGCCGCACCATCTGTTCGTTCAGATCTGGGCGTTCGTCATAGAAAACGTCCGACGAGTAGATGCCACCAACATGGGTTGGCGTGCCTTTGGCCGCTGCCGCCTGAGCCGCCGCCTGAAGCAGCCCCCAATCGGCGCAGGGTGCAAAGTTCAGCTCTTTCATGATGCCGCGTGACGGTGAGCTAAGCGTGGTCGAGGTCATCGCAAGGATCACATCACGGACATTCACGCTGTCCTGCATTCCCCCGCAGGAGCCGATGCGGATCAGCGTTTTGGCCCCGTAGTCCCGGATCAATTCGTTGACGTAAATCGACAAGGACGGCATGCCCATACCGCTGCCCTGAATGGTGACAGGTTTGCCTTTCCAGCTTCCGGTAAAGCCCAGCATACCGCGAACGTCATTTACTTGCTTCACATCGTCCAAAAACGTTTCGGCCGCCCATTTTGCGCGATAAGGGTCGCCAGGCAAAAGAACCGTTTCTGCGATGTCGCCTTTATTGGCTCCAATATGAATTGTCATTTTGGGATCAGTTCCAATCAGATATTAGATTTCCAGATCCGAGATATTTGCTCCGGATTTCAATGCTTCATGAATCCATTGCGGTTTTCGGCCGCGACCCGACCATGTTTGATTTGGATCTGCAGGGTTTTTATATTTTGCTTTTGTAGTTTTCCCGGAAGTCGGATTGCCTTTTGCCAATTCTGACAATGAAAATCCAAATTCGGCCGCGGCCTTTTCCGCGGCCTTTAACGCCTCTTTCCGTTCACGCTTTTCCGCGTCGATTAGTGCTTTTTCGACCTTTTCGCGCAATTCAAGTAGTTCTTTACGCGACATTTTTTCCAGATTTGTCCCTGACATTCACCCTCTCCCAGGAATTAGTCATTACCGGTGTCCCCGATGGCACACCGTAATTCCAAAGAAAAGAATTATCTATCCCCTTTTGTTCAGGGGATAGAAGAGGAATTGGCGAAATTGGCAGGTACTACTCAGCAGCGAGGGTTTGCAGATCTGCCAGGGTGACGATATCGCCCATGATTGCGTTCAGCTCAAAATTCTTGGGCGTATAGATCTGTGCGACACCCATCGCAGTGAGCTTTGCGGCATCGTCATCAGGGATGATGCCACCAACAATCACCGGAATATGATCCAGCCCGGCCTCGCACAGTCGGTTCATGACGTCCTGCACTAGCGGAATGTGGCTGCCCGACAGAATTGACAGACCGATAACATGCGCGTCGTCATCCGCTGCGGCGGTTACGATTTCCTCGGGCGTCAGGCGGATACCTTCGTAACTGATTTCCATACCGCAATCGCGTGCGCGGAATGCGATCTGCTCCGCCCCGTTCGAATGACCGTCCAGGCCCGGTTTGCCGACCAGGAATTTTAGACGGCGGCCAAGCTTGTCGCTGACCGCATCCACTGCGGCCCGCAGATCTTCTAAGCCTTCTGTCTTGTTCGAGACCGAGCCCGATACGCCCGTAGGCCCGCGATACGTACCGTAGACTTTGCGCATTTCTTCGGCCCACTCACCGGTGGTTACGCCAGCCTTGGCAGCTGCGATTGAGGGCTCCATGACGTTGGTGCCGTTTTGTGCCGCTTCGCGTAGCGCGGCCAGAGCCGCAGCGACAGCTGCGTCATCGCGATCTCGCCGCCATTCATTCAGGCGCGCGATTTGTTCTTGTTCGACAGCAGGGTCAACGACCATGATACCGCCATCTTCGGTCTGCAGGGGCGAGGGTTCGCCTTCGATCCACTTGTTCACACCGACAACGACAGTTTCGTTCCGTTCAATGCGGTTCAGGCGTTCAGCGTTTGAATCAACAAGCCGTGACTTCATGTATTCGATCGACGCAACCGCACCGCCCATCGAATCCAGATTGACCAGTTCGGCGCGTGCGCCCTGTTTCAATTCTTCAACCTTCGCGTCCACGGCGGGGTTGCCATCGAACAGGTCACCATATTCCAGAAGGTCGGTCTCATAGGCCAGAATCTGTTGCATCCGCATGGACCACTGCTGATCCCACGGGCGGGGCAGGCCCAGTGCCTCGTTCCATGCAGGCAGCTGAACTGCGCGGGCGCGGGCTTTTTTCGAAAGAGTCACGGCCAGCATCTCGATCAGGATGCGGTAGACGTTGTTTTCAGGCTGCTGCTCGGTCAAACCGAGCGAGTTGACCTGAACGCCATACCGGAATCGGCGGAATTTCGGGTTCTCTACGCCGTAGCGGTCGCGCAGGATTTCGTCCCAAAGATCGACGAAAGCGCGCATTTTGCACATTTCAGTGACAAAGCGGATACCTGCGTTAACAAAGAACGAAATCCGTCCGCAAAGTGCCGGGAAATCCTCGGCGGGAACACGAGGGCGCAGTTCGTCCAGAACGGCGATGGCGGTGGCCAGCGCATAAGACAGCTCTTGCTCCGGTGTCGCGCCGGCTTCTTGCAGGTGATAGGAACACACGTTCATCGGGTTCCATTTCGGCACGTTGGTATAACAGTACTCGGCCACGTCTGCGATCATCTTAAGCGAGGGTTTGGGCGGGCAGACATAGGTGCCGCGGCTCAGGTATTCCTTGATCAGGTCGTTTTGTACCGTGCCCTGCAGTTTGGAGATATCTGCGCCTTGTTCCTCGGCCACAGCGATGTAAAGCGCAAGCAGCCAAGGCGCTGTCGCGTTGATCGTCATCGAAGTGTTCATCTGTTCCAACGGAATCTGGTCGAACAGAACTCGCATATCGCCCAGGTGGCCGACAGGTACGCCAACCTTGCCCACTTCGCCGCGCGCGAGCGTATGATCGCTGTCATATCCGGTCTGCGTGGGCAGATCGAAGGCCACCGACAGGCCCGTCTGGCCTTTTGCCAAGTTCCCGCGATACAACGCATTCGACGCTTTGGCGGTGGAATGACCGGCATAGGTTCGGATGAGCCAGGGGCGATCTTTCTGCGTCTGCGTCATAGCTGGACCTCGCGTCTCGGTTGGGCAAGAAAATTACGTTCCTGGCCTCTAAAGCGCAATTTTCGGGACATGTCAATTCGCTGCGTCGCGGCATACTAGGTTCTTCAGATTGTAGGACGCAGCGTTTGGTGGCAGGGTGCACGCATGACTCAGACCGTGGAACTTCCGCTTTGGCTTTTTTTGCTGATCCTGGTGTTTGCCGTGGTCACTTTGGCATCACATTTTCTGTTCCCGTCGGTGCGGTGGTTTTTCAGGCGTCGCCTTGAACGAGCGGTGAAACGATTGAACACGCGCTTGAAGCGGCCAATCCAGCCGTTCAAGTTGGCACACCGTCACGATATGATTCAGCGCCTGATCTATGACCCGCAGGTTGGTCAGGCCGTTCAGGATCACGCACGCGAAACGGGTGTCCCCGATGCTGTGGCGTTCGAGCAAGCGCAGCGATACGCGCGTGAGATCGTTCCCTCGTTTTCAGCCGTTGCCTATTTCAGCATTGCGATCCGTCTGGCTCGTTTGCTGAGCAATGCGTTTTATCATGTGCAGCTTAGCTATCAGGACGAAGACGCTGTCGAAAACATCGACCCCGACGCCACGGTGGTTTTCGTCATGAATCATCGCAGCAATATGGACTATGTGCTCGTTACCTACCTCGCAGCGCAACATTCGGCCCTTTCTTATGCGGTGGGTGAATGGGCCCGTGTCTGGCCCCTTAGCCGTCTGATCCGTGCGATGGGGGCTTATTTTATCCGGCGAAAGTCCGGCAATGATCTCTATCGTCAGGTGCTGTCCTGTTATGTGCGCCACGCGACCGCGGCAGGAGTGACGCAGGCCATGTTCCCCGAAGGTGGGTTAAGTCTGACTGGTGCCCTGGGTCGTCCAAAGCTGGGTTTGCTCAAATATATTATTGACGGGACCTCGGAAGAGGGCCGCGATGTTGTATTCGTCCCCGTGGCGCTGAACTATGATCGTGTGCTCGAAGATACTGTTCTGACGCGTGCCGCATTAGGCAATGAACGACGGTTTCGCGCGCGGATCGGTGTAATCACCAGATGGATCCTCAAACAACTCTGGCGGCGCGTGATCAGGCGCTACAAACGATTTGGCCTAGCCTCGGTCCGATATGGTCAGCCCGTTTCCTTGCGGGCGTTTCGGGCAGATCATCAGCGCGATCTGATGACCGATTTGGCGCGTGACCTGATGACGCGACTCCGCGCTGCCATCCCGCTGGTCCCGGTACCCGCCGCGTGTTGGCTAATGCAAAAGCATAAAGAGATGTCGGAGGCCGATGCCGTTCAGGTGATTGTCGAGCTCATGCGTCGCAATGGAATGACGGACCAAGAGAACCAGACATCGGTTGAAGCCGCGATTGATCAGTTGGTCGAACGGCGAATTCTCAGGCGCAGTGACGGGAAAATATGCCTGTCCGGTCAAAGGGTTGATCTTCTGGAGTATTATGCAGCCTCGGTTCCGATGGGACCAGACGAGGGAAATGCTGCAGATGCGAAGGAAATTTCTGCATCCGCTGGGTCATAAAGTTACAAAACGGCACCGATTTCGGTTGCATTATTTCCTAAAGGCCAATATTCCATCGGTTAATGCACGCGATTCTGCATCGCGGCAAAGGTTTAGAACTGAAGGAGGCCAACATGGCTCTGGACACCGACAGCGGCATCGCGTCGTACGAGGCACCGGAAAAAGACCTCTATGAGATGGGTGAAATCCCTCCGATGGGTTTTGTGCCCAAGAAAATGTATGCATGGGCGATCCGCAAGGAGCGCCACGGCGACCCGGACACCGCGATGATTCAGGAAGTCGTAGACGTCCCCGTGCTGGACAGTCACGAAGTGCTGGTTCTGGTCATGGCTGCAGGCGTCAACTACAACGGCGTCTGGGCCTCGCTGGGCAAGCCGATCTCGCCTTTTGACGGCCATAAGGCACCTTACCACATTGCCGGTTCGGATGCGTCTGGCATCGTTTGGGCAGTTGGTTCAAAAGTCACCCGTTGGAAAGTTGGTGATGAAGTTGTCATCCACTGCAATCAGGATGACGGCGACGACGAACACTGTAATGGTGGCGACCCGATGTATTCGGATAGCCAGCGAATTTGGGGCTATGAAACTCCGGACGGCTCGTTCGCGCAGTTCACCAATGTTCAGGCTCAACAGTTGATGCCGCGTCCCAAGCACCTGACTTGGGAAGAAAGCGCCTGCTACACGCTGACACTGGCGACCGCTTATCGGATGCTGTTCGGCCATGAACCGCACGATTTGAAGCCGGGTCAGAACGTTCTGGTTTGGGGCGCATCGGGTGGTCTGGGTTCTTACGCGATCCAGTTGATCAACACCGCAGGTGCAAATGCCATCGGTGTGATCTCGGACGAAAGCAAGCGCGACTTTGTGATGGGTCTGGGTGCCAAGGGCGTTCTGAACCGCAAAGACTTCAACTGCTGGGGTCAGCTGCCTACAGTGAACACACCAGAATATGCCGAGTGGTTCAAAGAGGCCCGCAAATTCGGCAAGGCCATTTGGGACATCACCGGTAAAGGCAACAATGTCGACATGGTGTTCGAACACCCTGGCGAAAGCACTTTCCCGGTTTCAACATTCGTCGTGAAAAAAGGCGGTATGGTTGTAATCTGTGCCGGTACTACCGGCTACAACCTGACCTTTGACGTGCGCTACATGTGGATGCACCAGAAGCGTCTGCAGGGTTCGCACTTTGCTCACCTGAAACAGGCGGCCGCAGCAAACCAGCTGATGGTCGAGCGTCGATTGGATCCCTGCATGTCCGAAGTGTTCACCTGGAATGATCTGCCCGAGGCGCACATGAAGATGCTGCGCAACGAGCATAAGCCGGGCAACATGTCGGTGCTGGTTCAGGCTCCACAGACCGGAATGCGCACCTTGGAAGAGGTTCTGGCCGCGCGCGACTAAGTTCGTCTCAGACAAAATCCAAAACACCCGCGAATCGGTTTTCCGGCTTGCGGGTGTTTCTTTTTGGGCGATGGTATTAGCCTTTTCAAAGACTTAAAAGAAAATACCCCGCTGTTTTTGGGGAGTAGAAATCAGTGAATAGGCTAAAAAAACTTCCTCATGCTATGGTTGTGTTAACCCTTCGTTAACCGTTTCGGAGAGACGCTGATGGCGCAAAATGAGTGGATACTGGACGTACTGTCGGACCTCAGCGCCTTTGCTGTTGAAAACGGTTTGACCGCGCTTGCCGAGCAGTTGGATGACACCAAGCTGATCGCCGCAGCCGAAATCTCGTCCAGAAAGAATGAGGTTCGGGCACCAGCGGATGGCAACAAAACTCGATATGAGCCAGGTTCTGGAGGACTTGGAAAACACCAGCTCGCTTGACGAACTAAGCGAAGTCGCCATTCGCCTGCGGGACAGGTTGCAGATTGAAAACCTGATTTACCATTGGGTCGACGGGGCCGGCGATCAATACGGCTATACCACCTATCCCGAAGCCTGGGCCGAACGGTACCGCGAGCGTAACTATCATAGAATCGATCCGGTCATACTGGGCTGTTTCCAACGGTTTCATCCGGTGGACTGGAAGACGCTGGATTGGTCGGGCAAGGTTGCCAAGACATTTTTGACGGATGCATTAGAGCACGGCGTTGGCAATCAAGGTTATTCCATTCCGATCCGCGGGCCGAATGGTCAATTCGCGTTGTTTACTGTCAACCACACCTGTGATGATGAAACCTGGCAGAAATTCATCGAAACGCATGGGCGTGAGTTGATCCTGATCGCGCATTACTTCAACCGAAAGGCGCTGGAGTTTGAAAGTGACCGTCAGCCCGAATCTTCACGCGGATTGTCGCCGCGTGAAGTGGATGCCATGACTTTGCTCGCCCTGGGCTATAGCAGGGCACAGGTCGCTCATTCCTTGTCGATCTCGGAACACACGCTGAGGGTCTATATTGAAAGCGCACGCGCCAAGTTGGGTGCGCAAAACACAACTCATGCTATCGCAACGGCCTTGAGCCGAGGGTTAATAGTGGTTTAAGGCGCGCGCGCACTAAAAACCGGAAATTAACCACGACTTTGTACCCCCTTCGTTCTTGCACAGGACGACAAGGGGAAAAGAGTCATGTTGCGTTATGTCTATGCTGACGAATTGCACAAATATCCAAAACTGGCCAAGGGGATGTTTCGGGACCGCGCCGATCAATTCAAAACCCGGCTGGGCTGGGATGTTCATGTCAACGACAAGGGGGAAGAGCGGGATCAGTACGATGATCTGAACCCGATCTATGTCATTTGGGAAGAACCGGATGGCAGCCATGGTGGGTCCATGCGTGTTTTGCCGACGACCGGTTCGGTCATGGTGAACGAGGTGTTCGGACACCTGACGGGCGGCAAACCAATCAACAGCCCCTTGATCTGGGAAGTGACGCGCTTTTGTCTGTCGCGCACGGCAAGCCCGCACACGGCCGGGGCCATCATGCTTAGCGGTGGCGAGATGATGGAGGGGTTTGGACTAACCCACATTGCGGGTGTTTTTGATGCGCGTATGATTCGCATCTATCGCTTGATCGGATCATCCCCGATCGTGCGGGGCACAGAAGGTAAGGGACGTGATCAAATCTCGGTCGGGATGTGGCCGTATTCGGCGGACGACTGCAACCGCGTGGCCAAGCGCGCAGGCATCCCGCGTGAATTGTCGCGGCTGTGGTTCAAGACGGCTTTCGGCGTTGGCAGGCAACACCCGTTTGCATTGTCAGCGTGACAGGATGAAAACCGAATTCCACATCTGGTGATAGCTGGCGCGGGCTTGTAGGGTCGCGCCATGTCTTTGCCCTCTGTGACCTACTCTGACGACCAGGCCGCCGCGTATGACAGCATCTCTGAGATGCTGAAATCGGCAGGTGTTGACCTTGACGATGACGCGCTGCTGAAGCTACCGGGATCGGGTAAGTCCGGTGTGATGGCCGTGATTGGCAAGGCGGGGTCCGGAAAAACCCTGCTGCTGGCCGAGCTTTACAAAGCCATTGCGGACACCGGCGTTCAGATCGTGTCAGGCGATTTCGAGAGCCGCAAAGCCCGTGAAAAACGCAGTCTGGCGATCTTGGCCCCGACGAACAAAGCGGCCAGCGTATTGCGTCTGCGCGGGGTGCCAGCCACCACGATCCACCGCATCCTTTATACACCCGTCTACGACCCGGAATACGAGCGCATCGCCGAATGGCTGGCAGGCAATGACGAGCGTCCCGAAATCGAAGGCCTGACCGACGAGGCGCTGGATCGCGCGGCGGCGTTTTACCAGAACAACAAGTCCATCCCGGGCGCTCTGGCCGCGGCAGGGTTACGGGGCTCCGATTTTATCACCGGTTGGAAACGCCGGGACGAACCGTTGGACATCGGGTTTGTGGACGAAGCCTCGATGCTGGATGACCGACAGTTCGAAGACTTACAAGAAATTTTCCCAACACTTCTGCTGTTTGGTGACCCGGCACAATTGGCGCCGGTCAATCAGTCGGGCAGCATGGTGTTCGAAGCGTTACCCGAACCGCGCAAACAAATCCTTCACCGAGTTCACCGACAGGATGCGGACAACCCGATATTGGACCTTGCCCATGCGCTGTCTGACCCGCAGATGGGGTTCGAAGATTTTGAGCGCATGGTCGAACAGACCGCCCGTCAGGACGACCGTGTGGTCTGGGGGCAGCGGGTCGAGGTCGATCTGATGGCCCGCAGTCCCGTTCTGGTCTGGCGCAATGCAACCCGCATTCGGCTAATTCAGGCTTTTCGGAATGTTCACGGCGCGCCGGATACCGAATTGTTGGAAGGTGAACCGCTTATCTGCGACGGTATTGAACTGCCCCTTAAACATCGCAAGAAACGGCTGGATCTTGAGGCGCGTGGCCTGATCAAGGGCGCTCAAGTCATCTATCTGGGCCACGGCCGCAAACCGGGCTTTTCCAGGTTGCACGTGATGGGTGCCGAAGACCCTCAGGTCAGCGCCGCATCCATCGTCAAGATTGAAAAACCGGACGAGGAAGAGCCGTTTATTCCTTTTGCCGCCCGCATGGGCGCCACCTTTTTGCACGGTGCAGCAGTCACCATTCACAAGGCGCAAGGGTCGCAGTGGAACACTGTTCAGGTTTTCGCTCCGGATATCTATGCCGCTGCCCGTATGGGCCGCACTGAGGCTGGACAGCCGTTGTGGAAACGTTTGGCCTATGTGGCCATCACACGCGCGCAGGAAAGGCTGATCTGGGTCGTGCGCAACCGGCTTGCCAAGCCGACCTATCCGCTGCGTGTGGACGACCTGCGCGCTGTCCCGGCGGCCTCGCTGACATTGGAGGCAGAAGAGACATGACTTCCATTATTGTGACCGGCGCAAGTTCTGGCATAGGTCGCGCCACGGCTGAATTGTTTCTGGCCCAAGGATGGACGGTTGGTCTATTGGCGCGCAGTGCTGACAGGCTGAACCAAATGGCTGCAGAGCACGCAAACGCAATTCCATTGGTCGCGGATGTCACCGATGCACAAGCGGTCGAGGCCGCCTTTGGCGACTTTCAAGGTAAGGCGGGCCATTTGGATGTTCTGTTCAACAACGCCGGAATTTTCGCGCCGGGGGGAACGATTGACGAGATCGCGTTGGACGATTGGTACCAAAGCGTCGCCGTCAACCTGAACGGCATGTTCCTGTGTGCCCGTGAGGCGTTTCGGATCATGCGTCACCAATCGCCGCAAGGCGGGCGCATCATCAATAACGGCTCAATTGCCGCCCATGTGCCGCGCCCCAACTCGGTGCATTATTCGGCGACAAAACACGCCATAACGGGCCTGACCCGCAGTCTGTCTTTGGACGGGCGGGGCTTCAATATCGCTTGTGGGCAGATCGATATCGGCAATGCGCGAACACAGATGGTGCAGGGCCTGGTCGATGCGGCCATTGCAGAGGGGCAGCAGCCCGACCCAACAATGGCCGTCGAAGATGCAGCGCGGTCCGTCTTGCACATGGCGAACCTGCCGCTTGAAGCAAACGTTCAGTTCATGACCGTGATGGCCACGACGATGCCCTACATCGGACGTGGGTAACGGTCAGTTACTCGCGCAATAGGCGGAACGCGGTTGACGCACCCCAACCCGCCGCAATCGCGATCACCAAAGACATCAAGCCGTACCAGACCGGTTGCTGGCGGGACATGTTGTACAAGAACCGCTCCAAACCCACTTTGCGCACGTCGATGGTGGTCTCAAATTGCGAAACGACCGAACCGCCACGGGTTAAGAAAATGCGTGCCACATAATCGCCTTCGGTCAGATCCGCAGGCATTTCGATCGAGGTACGGAACAGGGTTTGTTCATCAACGGCCACGGTGTCTTCGCGAATGGAATACAGACTTTCGTGCTCGCGAATACGAATAACAGCGTCCGCGAATTCCTGCGCGCCGCGGATGTTCATCGCAGCACCAACAGACCGGATGGCACGTTCGATTGATACGCTGTATCGCAGGTCTTCGGTATCCGACAGGATCTCATTCAAGGGCGCGCTGGTCGCAACCGCATAAAAACTGGGGGCTTCGTCTACGAGGACACTGTCAGTATTGACCCAGATTCCAAGCTTGCGCTCTTTACGCCGAACAGTGACAGGACTGGATGGACCAGACACTGCGACAATCACTTCCAGCGGTGGTCCTGACGGAATGGGAGCTTCGCGTTTGACCGCGCCAAAGACCAGGATCTCAGAGCCGTCGAAATTGGCGGTGATGGCCACGCGATCCTGGCTGAGGCCCAGAACGACCTCCTCATCAACAGCCAGGGCGGGGCTGGAACAAAGAGCCAGCGCAACAAGCAAGCGTTTCAGCATGATCAGTGCCCTCCGCCGGTGCCAAGCGAATAGAGCTCGGATGGTTCAAGCAGCAGATCCAGCGCCAGTTTTCCGCAAACCACAAGAACAAGGGCTGCGAGCAACACGCGCAACTGCTCGGCAGGCATGCGGGCGCCGATCACCGTGCCGATCTGTGCGCCGATGACGCCACCAACCAGAAGCAATACGGCGAGAACGACATCAACTGTAAAGTTGGTGGTGGCATGCAGCATGGTCGTAAAGGCGGTGACAAAGATGATCTGGAACAGGGATGTTCCGACAACAACCTTGGTGGGCATTCCCAACAGATAGATCATCGCAGGCACCATGATGAACCCGCCGCCAACGCCCATAATGGCCGACAGAACGCCAACGAACAGGCCAACGAGCGCAGGCGGAATGACCGAGATATAGAGGCCCGAAGTCCGGAACCGCATTTTGAACGGCATCGCATGTACCCAGCCGCGTTGGCGACGCTTGGGGGGTGCGGACACGCCTTTCTTGGATTTACGGAGCGCATTCAGGCTTTCGATGAACATCAAACCGCCTACGACGCCAAGGAACACGACGTAGCACAACGTCACAAGCAGATCGACCTGCCCGAGGCTTTTGAGGTAGTTGAAAATCACCACCCCAAGCGCGGCACCCGTCAAGCCGCCCATCAATAGGACGGTCCCCATTCTCAGGTCGACGGTTTTTCGTCGGAAATGCGCCAGAACCCCAGAGAAGGAAGAGGCAACAATCTGGTTGGCTTCAGTTGCAACCGCAACGGCCGGCGGAATGCCGATAAAGAACAGCAGGGGCGTCATCAGGAAGCCGCCGCCGACACCGAACATGCCCGAAAGAATGCCGACCATCCCCCCAAGCCCCAATAGAAGGAAGGCGTTTACAGAAACTTCGGCGATAGGAAGGTAAATTTGCATATCGAGCTACTGGATGAGGGTGGGCAGGTCACAGAGGGTGACCGCGGTCGCCTCAAGGCAAAGTGGTATAGGTTTAATGCAGCGCGCGGCGGCAATGCCCCGTGACCACATGGCGAATGTCGGTTCGCTGGGCGTCATGCCAGCTGCCTGATAAGGCTGGTGATCTGATTTTCCCCAATGCTGAGGTTTGCAAGCGTTCCCAAATTCACGATCCGAACCGCTTCCGAGTCGCGGGGTATGTTTGGAGACACTTGCATACCCCTTTAGAACGGTTGCGGCATGCAAAATCAACTCTGCATGCCGCTCTGCAGCGAACAGGACTGAACTGAGTCCGAAACTGGACTTATCAGCGCTCTTTCACGTAAGGCTCACCACCGGCGCGCGGCGGAACCGCCTTGCCGACAAAGCCAGCCAGAATGACCACGGTGAGGACGTAGGGCAGGGCGTCCATCGCCTGCACAGGGATGACCACGCCGCCCAGATCGATGTTCTGGAAACGCAGTGCGATGGCTTGCAGCAATCCGAACAAAAGGCATGCTCCCATGGCATGCCAGGGCCGCCATTTTGCAAAGATCAGGGCCGCCAGTGCGATGAACCCACGGCCCGCGGTCATATCCTTGACGAACCCGGCCTGCAACGCAGTGGCCAGATAAGCCCCGGCGATGCCACACAGCACGCCACAGATGGCAACAGCGGCATAGCGTAAGCCAACGACCGAGACACCGGCAGTGTCCACGGCAGCGGGGTTTTCACCCACAGCGCGGAGGCGCAGGCCGAACCGTGTGCGATACAGAATCCACCATGTTGCCGGAACCATCAGGAACGCGACATAGACCAGGATTGAATGGCCCGAGAGTAGCTCGGAATAGATCGGTCCGATGATCGGCACTCCGCTCAGCGACTCGGCAAAGGGGAAGTTGATCGGTGTGAAACGACCGCCGCCAAACAACGAGGGCGTGCGCCCGCCCTGTTCGAACCAGCTTTGCGCGACAAGGACCGTCATACCTGCCGCAAGAAAGTTGATTGCGACCCCGGATATCAACTGGTTGCCCCGGAAGGTGATCGAGGCCAAACCGTGAAGTCCGGAAAGAACAAGAGAAGAGGCGATCCCCGCCAGCAGGCCCAACCAGACTGATCCGGTCACGGCCGCGACGGCTGCCGAGAAGAAGGCGGCCATCAGCATCTTGCCTTCAAGACCGATGTCGAAAATGCCTGCACGTTCGGAATAGAGCCCAGCCAGACAAGCCAGCAATAGCGGTGTGGCCAGACGGATGGTCGAGTCCAGGACCTGGATGAAGGTAATGAAGAACTCCATCACTGCGCTCCCTTCCGCAGGCTCAGGAACAGCTTTTCAAGCGGCATCCGGACCATGTTGTCCAATGCTCCGGTGAACAGGATCACCAGGGCCTGAATGACAACGATCAGTTCGCGCGGGATCGAAGTCCAGAAAGCCAATTCTGCACCGCCCTGATAGAGAAACCCGAACAGGATCGCCGCAAGGAATACACCAAACGGGTGCGACCGGCCCATCAGGGCCACAGCGATGCCGATGAAACCTGCGCCTTCAGTTGCGTTCAAAACTAGGCGTTCGGCCTCGCCCATCACGTTGTTGATGGCCATCAGTCCCGCCAGCGCGCCCGAAATCAGCATTGCAATGATGGTGATCCGCACCGGCGAAATGCCTGCATAGACGGCGCCGGTTTCGGTCTTTCCGTAGGACCGGATTTCATAGCCCAGTCGTGTCCGCCAGATCATTGCCCAGACGACAAAACAGGCCAATACCGCAATGAAGAATGTGATATTAACAGGGGTCCCTTTGAACACCACGTTTTCGGCGGTTGAGAACATCGACTGAAATGTGGGCAGGTGAACGGCCTCCGGGAAACGCGCAGATGAGGGGTCTTGCGCGCCCGGTGGTCGCATAAGATTGACCAACACGTAGTTCAGGAATGCCGCCGCAATAAAGTTAAACATGATCGTTGTGATCACGATGTGACTGCCACGCTTGGCTTGTAGATAGGCCGGAATGGCGGCCCATGCGGCGCCAAACAGCATCGAACCTGCGCAAGCCGCTAACAGCGCAATGCTCCAATGCGGCCACGGGATGTAAAGGCATACCATGGCAACGCCCAACCCGCCCAGCATAGCCTGACCTTCGCCCCCGATGTTGAACAGTCGGGCGTGGAAGGCGACAGCCACAGCCAACCCGGTGAACATGAAGTTGGTGGCATAATACAGCGTATACCCCCAACCGTAGGTCGACCCGAGCGCACCGGTCACCATCAGTTTCACCGCTTCGATTGGGTTTTCACCGATGGCAAGAATGACCAAGGCGGACAAGATTGCGGCCAATATCAGACTGATCAGCGGGATCAGCACCACATCGGCCCATTTGGGCATCTTTTCCATGTTACGCGGCCTCTCCCGCAACACCGGCCATCAACAGGCCAAGTTCTTTTTCATCTGTTTCATGGGGGAGTCTTTCGCCCATGACATGTCCGTCAAACATCACAGCGATGCGATCCGATAGCGAGAAGATTTCTTCTAACTCGACCGAGACGAGCAGGATTGCTTTACCCTGATCGCGCAGCGCGACGATCTGCTTGTGAATGAACTCGATCGCGCCGATGTCGACGCCGCGGGTTGGTTGCCCCACCAATAGAAGATCCGGGTTCCGTTCAATTTCGCGCGCGACAACAATCTTTTGTTGGTTCCCGCCCGAGAAGCTTTTGGCTGTAAGCCACGCATCAGGTGGCCGGACGTCGAATTTCTCGATCTTGCGCTCGGTATCGGCGCGCAGAGCGGCGTTGTTCATGAAAATCCCGCTCTGATAGGCAGGATCACGGTGATAGCCAAAGGCCACGTTTTCCCAAGCGTGGAAGTCCATCACAAGACCTTCGCGCTGACGGTCTTCGGGAACATGCGCAATATGCTTGGCGCGACGGGCCTGACCGTCCGATCCCGGACCGCTAAGCGCCAGCGGGGCACCGTTCAGTTTGATCGAACCCTGACCCGGACGCATGCCACCCAGAACTTCCAGAAGCTCCGATTGGCCATTTCCGGCCACGCCAGCGATACCGACGATTTCACCAGCCCGAACGGTCAGGTCGATGCCCTTGACCCGCTCGACCCCGGCCGAATCAAAAACGCTGAGCTTTTCAATTTCCAAAACGGGCTTACCGGGTTGCGCAGGTACTTTGTCGACCTGCAGCAGCACCTTGCGGCCCACCATCAGCTCGGCCAGTTCCTCGGGGCTGGTGTCGGCTGTTTTCACCGTTGCCGTCATCTGACCGCGACGCATGACCGAAACCGTATCGGTGTTTTCCATGATTTCGCGCAGCTTGTGCGTGATCACGATGATCGTCTTCCCTTCGGCGCGCAGGCGGTCAAGGATGCGGAAAAGCTGGTCAGCCTCGGACGGGGTCAGAACCCCGGTGGGTTCGTCCAGAATCAGAATCTCGGCCTTGCGATACAGGGCTTTCAGGATCTCGACCCTTTGCTGCATTCCGACGCCAATCTCGTCGATGCGCTTGTCGGGATCGACGAACAGCTCGTATTCCTCTTCCAGCGCTTTCAGTTCTTTGCGCGCTTTGGACAGGGACGGGGCCAGCAGCCCGCCGTCCTCGGCACCGAGAACGATGTTTTCCAGAACGGTGAAATTCTCAACCAGTTTGAAATGCTGGAACACCATCCCGATCCCGGCAGCAATGGCCGCCTGACTGTCAGGGATGTCGGTCTTGTTGCCGTTAATCCAGATTTCACCTTTATCGGCTTTGTAAAAGCCGTAGAGGATGCTCATCAGCGTGGATTTGCCCGCACCGTTTTCACCGATGATCCCATGGATCGTACCGGGGGCGACGCTGATAGAAATGTCTTTATTGGCCTGAACCGGCCCAAAGGCTTTGGATATCCCTTTGAGCTCAATGGCGGGGACGGTCATGTCTTGTCCTCAATTGCCGAAAGGGCCGCGGTGTCATACGCGGCAGAGTCGGGGGCAAGGCGGAGGTTGTACCCCCGCCTTGCGTGATATCAGAACTGCAGTGCCGGGCAGCTGTCGTTCTCATAATAGCTGACAACAGAGACGTTACCGTCGATGATGTCCTGACGCGCTTTTTCGACTGCGCCCTTCATCTCGTCCGAGACCAGAGGTGCGTTGTTGTCATCCATGGCAACGCCAACACCTTCTTCGGCCAGACCCATCTGGAACACGCCGGTTTCCAGGCCTTCGCCCGCTGACATCGCGTCATAAACGGCAACATCAACGCGTTTCAGCATCGAGGTGAGAACCTTACCCGGGTGCAGGTGGTTCTGGTTGCTGTCCACACCGATCGACAGGATGCCTTCGTCTGCCGCGGTCTGCAGTACGCCAACACCGGTGCCACCAGCGGCCGCATAGATCACATCAGCGCCCTGGCTGATTTGTGCTTTGGTTAGTTCCGAACCCTTCACCGGGTCGTTCCATGCTGCCGGGGTGGTACCGGTCATGTTGGCAACAACATTGATGTCAGGGTTTACAGCCTTGGCACCCTGCGCATAACCGCAGCCAAAGTGGCGGATCAGCGGGATATCCATGCCACCGATAAAGCCGACGGTGCCGGATTCCGATGCCATCGCGGCCATCATGCCAACCAGATATGACCCTTCATGTTCGGCAAAACCGATTTGGCGGATGTTGGGGATGTCCAGCCAGTTGACGTCAACCGCAACGAATTTGGTGTCCGGGTAATCGGCGGCCACGGCGGACAGCGGATCAGCCATGCCAAAACCCATCGTGATGATTGGGTTCGAGCCGGATTCAGCGAAACGGCGCAGAGCTTGCTCGCGCTGTGCTTCGGACTGGATCTCGATCTCGTTATACGAGCCGCCTGTTTCTTCGGCCCAACGCGACGCGCCGTTGTGGGCAGCTTCGTTGAAGGATTTGTCAAACTTGCCACCAAGATCAAAGATCAGGGCAGGATCTGCCAGCGCAGCGCCAGCCGTAAGTGCGACTGCGGCGGTGGCACCCATCAAGGATTTCATCAGGGTCATTTTATACTCCCGTTTGTTATTATCGGTCGGGGCGAAGTTAGCCCCGTTCACCCACTGTGAGCGAGCATAACTGTTGTGATGGCGGGAATTAAGGACGTTTGCAACCACCGTGGTCAACAGATTTTTGACCATTTGGTCGAAAAAGTGTATCTTAGGCGGTCAATCCAGCGCGGATTCCATCACGATAGCATCAATTTTCTGATTGTTTTCGCGCAGGTAATACCCCTTGCGCTCTCCACAGGCGCGATAGCCACTGTGTCCATACAGCGCGATGGCCGGCAAGTTATCTGCAGCGACGTCCAGCACAGCGCGCGTCGCGCCCAAGGCCTTTGCCTTCGTGTGCCATTCATGCATGCAATTTCGGGCTAAGCCCTGTCGCTGAACGTGCGGATGCGTGGCGATCGTCAGCAATTCCGCCTCATCGCCGATCACCTGAAAAAGCGCGAAAGATTGAGTATTTCCAACGGCATGGATGAACCGATTGTTCAGAAGATCCGAGAATTCGACCGCAGCCCACGACCGTGACCGGGTAAATGCCGCCGCGTGTGTTCTGGCAAGATCCTCGGGAGTCATCAGTCCAGCAAAACCGGGGGGGTGTCTTTGGAAGGGGCCGCATCCGCAGGCCGAACATAGAGTGGAGCTGGTTGCGCGGTGTTGGTCTGCCACTTTTGCCCGGCGATCCGGGCAATTGCGCGGATTTGCGCATCCGGGTCGTCATTCAGGATCAGGGGGCCAAGTGATTCTGCCTCAATTTGAGGCATAAGCATCGGACTTTGGTCCCGCAACGCCACGTAAACCTGATCACGTGGGGCGCGGATCGCGGGCAGGGCGTCCATAGACATTTCGGCCAATGCGTCGAACCCGGACACGCCTACCGCTGGAACGCCAAGTCCTAAGGCTAGGCCCCGCGCCGCAGAAACCGAGATTCGGATGCCGGTAAAGTTTCCGGGTCCAACGCCGACACCGATCGCGGACAGGTCTTTCCACCCATATCCGGCATCTGCTAGAACTTCTTCCAGCAACGGCATCAGACGTTCGGCTTGACCGCGTGACATGGCTTCGATGCGCGAAGTCACGATCCGGTTGCCGCACAACAAAGCGGCCGCGCAATGCGCGGCCGATGTATCAAACGCCAAAATAATGGGGTCAGACGGCAACAGGGCGAACCTCAGTCACTTCGGGAATGTAGTGGCGCAGTAGGTTTTCGATTCCCATCTTCAACGTCAGGGTCGAAGACGGGCAGCCCGCGCAAGCACCCTGCATGTGCAGGTAGACAACGCCCCGGTCAAACCCGTGGAACGTGATGTCGCCACCATCCTGAGCAACTGCCGGACGGACGCGACTATCCAGCAAGTCTTTGATTTGGTTAACGACTTCTGCATCCTCGCCAGTGTGCTCTGCATGGCCCGATGCGGCTGTTTCACCAGCTCCGATGACCGGTTGGCCGGATTGATAATGCTCCATCACCGCACCCAGAATCGCGGGCTTGATGTGATCCCATTGGACGTCATCGGACTTGGTGACGGTCACGAAGTCATTGCCGAGGAATACACCCGTTACTCCGCTAACCGCAAAAATCCGTTTTGCCAAAGGTGATTTTTCACCGGCATCAGCCGATGGGAAATCCGCAGTGCCCGCTTCCAGCACGGTCTGGCCGGGCAGAAACTTCAAGGTTGCAGGGTTCGGCGTGGATTCGGTCTGGATGAACATGTCACGGCTCCGTTTCAGTTGCATCTGATATGCGGGTCCGAGCCGGATAAGTCAAGATTTGGAACGATTCTAAATGTTGGCTGCCAACCGGATCGCTTCATCCAACCGATCATCACCCCAGTATAGTTCGTCGCTGACCAGAAAACTGGGCGCGCCAAACAGTCCCTTGGCCTGAGCGGTTTTGGTCTGCTTGATCAAAGCAGACTTGATCTCGGGGTCTTGGGTTCTGTCCAATAGGTCGTCAGGCAAACCGGTGGATTTCAGGCAATCAACCAGAACCGCATCGTCCGACACGTTCTGACCCCGTGCAAACTCCGCTGTATAGACCGCCCGAACGAAACGCGCTCTGTGGGACTGATCTTCAATAGACAGCGTGAGGCGCGCAGCCTTCAGGCCGTTTTGCGGAAACGGGTCCGGCTGCCGGAAGGAAAGGCCGCGTTGCGCCGTCAAACGCTCCATATCGCGCCACATATAACGTCCCTTGGCCGGGTAGATGTTAAACGGGGAATTGTTCCAGCCCTGCGCCGCGAAAATGGGCCCCAGAAGAAAGGGATGCCATTCTACGACGACGTCATTCTGTGCCGCAGCCTGTTCGATTCGCATGGCGCTGAGGTAGGAGTAGGTCGATGCGAATTCGAACCAGAACTGGATGCGGCGTTGCATTGGGTGGCCTCAGGTGATGGCTTCCAGCTTTTCCTTGCTAAGGTCGCCGGGCACAATTGTGATTGGAATCGGCAAGCTGCCCGAGTTTTTAGTCAGCTGCGTTACCAAAGGGCCAGGCCCTTTCTTTTCGATGCCAGCCCCCAGGACCAGAACGCCGATGTTCGGGTCTGACTGGACATGTTCGATGATCTGAGGGACAGGGTCGCCTTCGCGAATGGACAGTTCGGGGTCGATCCCTTGTTTGTCGCGCATCCATTTGGCGAAAACTTCGTAATGCGCATGAATGCGTTCGCGTGCCTCTTCGCGCATGGTTTCGGCAACACCGATCCAGTGATTGAACTCATCGGGTGGGATGACGGACAGGATCGTTACCCCTCCACCGGTATGGGCTGCACGCATTGCAGCGAAACGCATCGCGTTAAGGCATTCACGGCTGTCATCCAGAATGACTAGAAACTTACGCATGGGTGTCCTCGTGTATTTAGGGGGATCATGCCCGACCAAATGCGGGCTGGCAACACGGCGTATGACTACCGAGTGCCTGCCGCCCAGTCCCAATAAAGCTCGCGCGCGCGACGTGCAATCGGTCCGACCTGATATTGGGTGTCTTCTAATGCGGTGACCGGCGTTATCTTGTTCATGTTACCGGTCATAAACACCTCATCCGCCTTGTGAAAATCTTCAAAGCTGAGGACGGATTCGTGGACCGTCACGCCGTCATCGCGCAGGTTTTTGATATGTCGCGCTCGGGTGATTCCGGCCAGAAAAGTTCCATTGGGCGTAGGGGTGAATACCTCGCCGTCCCGGACCATGAAGATGTTTGCGGTGGCGGTTTCCGCCACATGACCCAAGGCATCCGCTACCAGCGCGTTCGAGAACCCCTTGGACTTGGCCTCTTTCAGCATTCGGGCGTTGTTGGGATACAGGCATCCGGCTTTGGCATTCACAACGGCTGATTCCAGAACCGGCCGGCGGAACCGCGTGGTGGTCAGCGTAACCGAAGCTGTCTCCGGTGCCATTGGTATCTCTTCCAGACAAATAGCAAATCCGGTGCTGTCCTGCTGAGGCACAATGGCCGTGGCGTCACCGTCAATGCCCCAATACATCGGCCGAATATAGACGGCGGAACCTTTGGCATAGCCATCCAGCCCTTCGCGGACGATTTCGACCATCTGTTCGGTCGTCACGGTTGGGGTCAGTAAAAGCGCCTCGGCCGAGCGGTTGACCCGTTCGCAATGGGCCACCAAATCCGGGGTCAGCCCGTCGAAGAATCGCGCGCCGTCAAACACCGAAGACCCCAGCCAAGCGCCATGGTCTGCCGCCCGCATGATCGGGGCGTCCCCGTTGTGCCACTGACCATCAAAATAGGTGCGGATATTTTTGCCGACTGCCATGACGCCCTCCTTTGCCCTTGGGGCAACCTAGGAAGGCGTCACAGGAAGGTCCAGCGCAATCAGCCTTGTTTTGCGCCAACCATACCCACGATGTCGTAGGTCTGTTGCAGGATCGGGGCCGCTATCGCCCGCGCCTTTTCCGCGCCGCGTGCGAGAATCCGGTCAATCTCGGCCTCTTCCCCCATCAGACGCGCCATCTCGGTTGAGATCGGCGACAGTTTGGCGACCGCCAACTCAGCGAGCATCGGTTTGAATTCACCGAATTGTTTGCCGCCGACGTCGGCCAGAACCTGTTCCGCCGTTTGATCGCTGAGCGCAGCATAGATGTTGACCAGATTGCGCGCCTCGGGACGTTCGGACAGACCGTCGGTTTCTGAAGGCAGGGCATCCGGGTCGGTCTTGGCCTTGCGGATCTTTTTGGCGATCTCGTCGGCATCGTCCGTCATGTTGATCCGGGTCATATCGGACGCGTCCGAAGATGACATCTTCCGCGAGCCGTCCCGCAGGTTCATCACGCGCGGCGCGGGTCCACCGATTACCGGCTCGGTCACCGGAAAGAATTCCACGCCATAATCATGGTTGAACTTGATCGCGATGTCGCGAGTCAGCTCCAGATGCTGTTTCTGGTCCTCGCCCACCGGCACATGTGTCGCGTGGTAGGTCAGGATGTCCGCCGCCATCAGCGCCGGATAGGCAAACAAACCCAGCGAGGCGTTCTGAGCATTCTTACCCGCCTTGTCCTTGAACTGTGTCATTCGCTGCATCCAACCCATGCGGGCGATACAATTGAAGATCCACGCCAGCTGCGTGTGCTCGGCCACCTGGCTTTGGTTGAATAGGATGGACTTTTCGGGGTCCAGACCGGCGGCGATGAAACCGGCGCAAACCTCGCGGGTCTTTTCGCGCAGACGGGCCGGGTCTTGCCAGACGGTGATCGCGTGCAGGTCGACCATGCAGTAGATGGTCTCGAAATCTTCGCCCTGCATATCCACAAAACGCTTGAGTGCACCCAGGTAGTTGCCAAGGTGCAGGTTTCCCGAAGGCTGGATGCCGGAAAACACGCGCGGCGTGAACTTGGTTTCGGTCATCGAAGGGAACTCCCGTCTGGAAAAATCAGCCCCCGTCGCTTACCCATGAGGTCAAGGGACGTCAACAGCCGCGAAAGGCCAGCCCAATGAGCAGTGAGCATTATACACCCGCCGTAAACCCTCTGCCGCCCGTTGTGGTGGCGTTGGTCCTGTTCATCATGGGGATCGAATTGGCGTTTACACTGGGTGCACGCGGTCTTGTGGGTGGGCCATCAGCGGTAGGTTGGCGGTTGGATGCCCTGCAGAGTTACACCTTTTCCCCGGATATTTTTCACTGGATGATCGAGAATGGCCGTTGGCCGTTTGAACATGTGATCCGTTTCGTGACCTATCCGTTCGTATCGGGCAGTTTTACCCAGGCGGTTTTTGTCAGCGTCTTCGTTCTGGCCATGGGAAAAATGGTGGCCGAAGTTTTCGGCGGTTTTCAGATGCTGATCATTTTCGTTTTGTCCGGTATCGGTGGCGCGTTGGCCTATGGGCTGTTGCTGAATCCCGCCTATCCGCTGGTCGGAGGGTTCCCGCCGGTTTACGGTCTGATCGGCGCGTTCACATGGCTGCTGTGGCGCAAGTTGTCACTGGTCGGCGAAAACCAGTCTCGGGCCTTCAGCCTGATCGCGGTTTTGATGGGCATCCAGCTGGTGTTCGGACTTTTGTTTGGCGGCACGTCCGATTGGGTTGCCGATCTGGGCGGGTTTGCCACCGGATTTGGTCTATCGTTTTTCCTGGCACCGGGCGGATGGGCGCGGATCGTGGGACGTATTCGCCGCGACTGATCAGGACCGACGCAGCGCTTTTCTGAATTCGGACAGTTCGAACGCTTTGAAGAGGTGACCGAGTAAGAAATAGGCGGCAGCTGCAACTATGATTAGGACAAGCAGCGCCAGATAACGCCATCCGGGTACTTGGAAGGTCCAACCAAAAATATGAAGGGCGGCGAAAAGCACAACGCCCATACCCAGCGATGCCGCGACGACGCGCCAGGTACGTCGTTTGAACCGGTCGTCAAACCGTGCTTCATCGCCGAAACGGCGCGCTCCAATCGCCAACAAGGCAACCATCGCCCAACCGGCAGCCGAAGCCGCGATCGCCGGTGCGATCCACCCCACCACTGGGTAAAGACCAAAGGCCAGTCCGGCATTGATCACCATCGCAACTACGGCATAGCGAAACGGAGAGCGGGTGTCTTCGCGCGCGAAGAACAAGGGCTGCAGCAGCTTTTGCAGCATGAAAGCGGGCAGGCCGACGCCATAGATAGCTACGGCCAAGGCAGTGGCTGCCGTGTCCTCGGGGCTGAATTGGCCTCGTTCGAACAGGACCGACACCAGAGGTATTGGAATGATCAGAAAGGCAACCGTGGACGGCAGGGTCAGCAGCAGTGTGAACTCTCCGGCGCGGGAATAGGCATTGCGCGCCCCGCCCTTGTCCCCGGCCCGTAAGCGGCGGGACAGATCTGGGAGCAGGACGATCCCCACCGCAATACCGACCACGCCCAATGGCAATTGATACAGCCGATCCGCTGCGAATAGCCAACTGACAGCCTTTTCGGTTTTGGACGCGACCAACTGGCCAACCACCAGATTGACCTGCGTGACGCCCATCGCCAAAGCGGCGGGCACTGCAATGCGAACCATGCGTCGCATTTCCGGGCTGAGCTTGGGCAGGCCGGGACGGATGCGAATACCTGCTCGTTCTGTCGCCACCCAAACCAGCGCCAGTTGCGCGACCCCTGCCAGCGGAATGACCGTGATCAGCCACCAGATTACGTCGCCGCCAGACAGCGCGCCTGCGATCAAAGCAGTACAGGCAAAGATATTGAGTAAGACAGGCGCGGCAGCGGCAGCCGCGAACCGACCGGTGGCATTCAGAACGCCGGAAAACAGCGCGGCCAGCGACATGAACAGGATATAGGGAAAAACGACGTAACCGTAGTCGACAGCCATGTCGAAGCGTTCATCGCCATAGAACCCTTCGGCGGTCAGCCAAACAAGTCCAGGCATGAATACCATCGCCAATCCAACCAGTGCCAAAACAGCCGCCGTCAGCAGGTTGAAGGCATCCTGAGCAAACCCTTCGGCGTCTTCTTCGCCCTCCAGTCGTTTCGAGAACATCGGTACAAAGGCGGCGTTGAAGGCACCTTCGGCAAAGAAACGACGAAACATGTTGGGCAGGCGGAAAGCGGCAACAAAGGCGTCCATCACCGGACCAGGCCCGATATAGGCGGTTAGCAGAATCTCCCGGAGAAATCCCAAAATTCGACTGGCCAGAGTCCAGAATCCGACCGTGAACAGGCCTGAAAACAACCGGATCTGTTTCATGAGATCGCGCGCTCCGCACCTTCAGTGATGGCTTTGCGCAGCTTGGTCTCAAGACCGCGTTGTTTGCTTTCGGAATGGTATTTCAGGCCGAACATGTCCTTGACGTAAAAGGTATCGACAACCTGTTCGCCATAGGTCGCGATCACGGCGTTGGCGATATAGACATTGGCCGCAGCCAGCGTTCTTGTCAGGTCATACAACAGGCCCGGGCGGTCGCGGGTATCAACCTCGATGATGGTGTAGATCTCGGACCCGTCATTATCGAAGATGATATGGGTCGGCACATTGAAGGCGCGTTCGCGTTTCTTGATCTTGTCGCGCGATTTCAGAGCGTCACGCGCCACGACTTCGCCCTTGAGCGTCTTTTGGATCATCTGTGTCAGTCGCGGTAATCGGCTGGCCTCAAAAGGGTGGCCCTCGGCATCCTGAATCCAGAACGCATCGGTGACGTACCCGTCCTTGGTGGTATAGCTACGGGCGTCGACCACGTTGGCCCCAACCAACGCAAGCGCCCCGGCGATGCGGGCGAAAATCCCCGGATGGTCTGCCATGGCAAAACACGCGCGGGTGGCGTCGCGATCGTCATCCGGATGCAGGTGAATTTCCATCGCGCCGGGGTCGCCGCTTTGTTCCAGAGCGCGTAGCATTTTCGCGAACTCAATATGTGTAGACAGGTTCAGGCCCTGCCAATAGGGCGCATAGTGTCGTCCTGTTTCGGCCTTCAGGTCAGCCTTCGACCAATCGTCAAGCGCCGAACGCAGCGCCTTTTTGGCTTCGGCGCCACGGTTGGCCCGGTTCAGGTCTTCCATACCGGTTTCAAGCGCCCGTTTGGTTTCAGCGTGCAAGGCGCGCAGCAGGGTGGCCTTCCAGTTGTTCCAGGTGTTGGGCCCAACGCCGCGAATGTCACACACGGTCAGAACCGTGAGCAGATCCAACCGTTTGACCGTCTTAACCGCCTTGGCAAAATCGCGCACTGTGCGCGGGTCCGAGATGTCGCGTTTCTGCGCCATGTCCGACATCAAAAGATGATATCGTACCAACCATTCCACGGTTTCAGAGTCTGATTTGTTCAGACCCAACCGTGGAGCAACCTTGCGCGCGATCTGAGCGCCCAGAATGGAATGGTCCTCGGGTCGCCCTTTGGCGATATCGTGCAGCAGCAACGCTACGTAGAGGACCTTGCGATTAACCCCGCGTTTCAGGATCGATGAGGCCAGCGGTAGTGACTCGACCAATTCACCGCGTTCAATCTGGGCCAGGTTGACGATGGTCTGGATCGTGTGCTCGTCCACTGTATAGCTGTGATACATGTTGAACTGCATCATCGCCACGATGTGTTCGAACTCTGGCAAAAACGCCGACAATACTCCCAATTCGTTCATGCGGCGCAGGGCGCGTTCCGGGTTGCCGTGTTTCAGCATGAGGTCCAGAAAAATGCGCTGCGCCTCTTTGTTTTGGCGCATGTCGTCGTCGATGAGGCTTAGGTTGGCTGTTACCAGCCGCATCGCATCCGGGTGGATCAGCATGCCAGTGCGAAGACCTTCCTCGAACAGACGCAGAAGGTTCAGCTTGTCGCACAGAAACTTCTTGGCGTCCGCTACATCCAAGCGACCGTGAACGACCTTGTACCCTGCTTTGACACGCGGTCGACGCCTAAAGATGCGTTCCAGTAGGGCGGCACCTTTCACGTGTGACGCTTCGAGTTTGGTCAGGAAGATCCGGGTCAGTTCACCAACGCGCGTTGCCTCGCGGAAATAGCGTTGCATGAACACTTCAACAGCCCGTCGCCCGGCCCTGTCTTCATAACCCATACGGTCGGCAACCTCGACCTGCAGGTCGAATGTCAGTTGTTCCGTCGCACGACCGGTCACCAGATGCAGATGTGAACGCACGGCCCACAGAAACTCTTCGGCCTCTACAAAGGTGTTGAATTCCTCGGGTTCAAACAGGCCCAGAGGGACCAGTTCAGCCACGTCCTGAACGCCATAGATGTACTTTGCAATCCAGTAGAGCGATTGAAGATCGCGCAACCCGCCTTTGCCCTCTTTGACATTGGGCTCGACCATGTAACGCTCACCCTGCTTGTGGTGGCGCTCGTCCCGTTCCTGCAGCTTGGCCTCGATGAATTGACGCTCGCTGCCCTTGAACAGCTCGGTTTTCAGACGGTCATCAAGTTCTTCGGCAAGGGCCGCGTCCCCAGCCAGATAGCGTTGCTCGAGCATGGCGGTGCGGATGGTGAAATCCTCGGTGCCCAGTCGCAGGCAATCCTTGATTGTTCGGGATGAATGGCCAACCTTCAGGCGTAGATCCCAAAGCATGTAGAGCATGGACTCGATGACGCTCTCGGCCCAGGCGGTGATCTTGTAGGGCGTCAAAAAAAGCAGATCGACGTCCGAAGCCGGGGCCATTTCGCCGCGGCCATATCCACCAACAGCAAGAACCGCAATCTTTTCGCCCTGCGTCGGGGTTGCCAGCGGATGTAGATAGGTGCTGGCCACTTGCATCGCTGTGCAGACCAACCCGTCGGTTAAATAGGTGTAGGATCGGGTCAAAGGTCTGGCGTCAAAGGGGCGTTTAGCGAAGGCATCCGCAATGGTCTTGCGCCCAGCCTTTTGGGCATCGCGCAGGATGCGCACGGTTTCATTCCGCCGCGCGGCATTGTCTTGAATATTTTCAAAGGCTTCCGACAGTTGCGCCAGGATGGCGGTACTGTCGAAAATTTCATCGGCCGGGCAGATCAGCTCACCCTTGGGGGTGAGCGTCAGCATCGGCTGATCAGAAACCGGCGCCAGAGAAGCTTTGAGGGGCGGAGTCAATCACTACTACCTGTTTGTTCTGGATCGTGGCAACGGCCAGACCGCGTTCATTCGTGCCGTCTGATCGCAGGCGGAAGATGCCGCCAACGCCCTGGAAACCGGCATTTTGTGTCAGGGCAGATGTGGTCAGCGCGTCGGATTTTCCCTGGCTCACCAAAGCCGCAATCGCTGCAATGCCATCATAGGCCAGACCGCTGATCGGGTGCGGAGCCTCACCATAGGTGCTGTTATACCGCTGACGGTACGCCTGCGCCTTTGCCGGGTCGGGCAGGGCGAACCAGCCCCCTTGAACACCCGGCAGTTCCAGCGTCTGTGCCGGTATGTCCCAGCGCGTCAGGCCGAGGAACTGGGTGGTAGCCGACGACACACCAGCTTCTGGCAACAGCTGCGAATACAGCGGCAGTGCGCCAGCTGTCGTTGCCGTCAGAAACACCGAATCCGCACCGGCAGCATCCACGGTTGCCTTGATCGTTGGAACCGAATTGATGACGCCTTGCTGAGACCGGTCATAGCCAACCGTACCCGCGTTCGCTACGCGGCTGCTGGCAAGCGCAGTTGCAATCGCTGATTGACCAAGCTGCCCGGCTGCATCGTTGCTGTGGACGATGACCATGCTGGTCTTGCCTTGTGAACCGGCAAAGTTGACCAAACGGTTCGCAGTGTTTTGAAAGGTCGGGCCCAGAACAAAGACGTTGCCACCTGCAATGCCGGTATTGTTCGAGAAGGACAGCACGTTGACCTTATTATTTAGTACGGAGAGACCTGCCGAGTTTGCTGCTTGCGCGTAAACCGGGCCAATGATTATCTTCGCCCCATCCGCGACGGCCTGTTGCGCCACTGTCGCGGCCGTGGTCGAGCTGCCGCGCGTGTCATAAACGCGCAGATCAATCTTAACATTCTGCAGATCAGCCATGGCCAGGCGCGCCGCGTTCTCAAGGCTCCGCGCTAGTTCGGCGTCGCCGGAATTTCCCGATCCCGCGGGAACCAAAAGTGCGACCGGAACGGGTTTGGACGTGTTGATTGACGGGCCTCCGCCAAGGCCGCCGGGCTCACATGCCGCGAGGAATGCGGCGGTTGCCAGGATCGCGGCGGATTTCGCCAGCTTGCGAACGGGCTTGCAAACGGTAAACATCTAAATGAAAACTCCCTGTCCCGGCGGCTTGGGGTGCCACCAAACTGTTATGCCGCGATAATAAACGTCACGCTGTGAGGGTCCAGCTTTGAATTTTCAAAATGTAAGATTGGGCGCGGGCCTGTATTTTGTTGCCACTCCGATCGGTGCGGCGCGCGATATCACGCTCAGAGCGCTGGATGTGCTGGCCTCGGCTGACGTCATTGCTGCCGAAGACACGCGCAGCTTGCGCCGGTTGATGGAGATTCACGGCGTACCGCTGGATGGGCGGCGAATCCTAGCCTATCACGATCACAGCGGCGTAGGCGCGCGCGGCAAAATCCTTGATGCTTTGCTGGACGGGAAGTCTGTCGCTTATGCATCTGAGGCCGGAATGCCGCTGATTGCCGATCCGGGATACGATTTGGGGAAGCAGGCCGCCGAAGCGGGTCATAAGGTGACCTGCGCACCGGGACCGTCAGCGGCGCTAATGGCGCTGACACTGGCCGGGCTGCCGACAGATGCATTCTTTTTTGCGGGCTTCTTGCCGAACGCGACCGGCGCGCGCCGGTCGCGGATCGAGGCATTGCGGGACGTGCCGGGCACACTGGTGTTTTACGAATCTCCGAAACGCGTAGCGGCGTGTTTGTCGGATCTTGCAACCGTGCTAGGCAATGACCGTCAGGCCGCAATGTGCCGCGAACTGACAAAGAAATTCGAAGAGGTTCGTCGCGGGACGTTGGAAGAACTGGCGGCCAACCTGCATGGGCAGACAGTCAAAGGTGAAATTGTTCTGCTCGTGGACCGCGGACATTCAGAAACTGTTAACGAATCCGACGTAGAAGAGGCGTTGAAACGAGCCTTGGAAACCCATTCAGTTCGCGACGCGGCCGATCTGGTATCAGAGATGTACAAGCTGCCGCGCCGCCCGATCTATCAGAAGGCTCTGAAATTGGGAAAGGGATGACATGGCTGCACGATCCGTTCGAAGTTCGGTGTCCTATCATGCCGGGCAGGCGGCGGAGCAGCAGGTTGCGTCAAATTATGAACAACGCGGCTATTTCATCCTGAATCGCCGCTGGCGCGGCGCCGGTGGGGAGATCGATCTTATTGCGCGCGACGCTCACGGGATTGTCTTTGTCGAAGTGAAAAAAAGTGTCAGTTTCGATGCCGCTGCCGCCCGGATCAATCGGCGCCAAATGGATAGGATCTGCGCATCGGCGGCCCAATTCCTGGAAACCGAACCAAACGGGCAATTGACCAATGTGCGGTTTGACGCGGCTTTGGTGGATGCCTCGGGCGCCGTTCAAATTATCGAAAACGCCTTCGGTTTAGCCTGATCCCCATTGAACCCCCGACGTGGCTGGGCCATGTATCTGGCGTGAAACTGAGGGACACGCCATGAAAATCGCCTTTCAGATGGACCCAATCGGGGCCGTGGATATCAATGCCGACAGCTCATTCCGTCTGGCCGAAGAGGCGCAGGCGCGCGGACATACGCTGTTTTTCTACAGCCCGGATCAGCTGGCCTATCAAGAGGGGCGGATCACCGCGCGCGGTCAGGACATGAAAGTTCAACGGGTGGCGGGCAATCCGGCGGAACTTGGCCCCGAACGTGAAGTGGACCTGGCAGAGTTCGACGTGATCTGGCTGCGTCAGGACCCGCCGTTTGACATGCATTACATCACATCGACCCACTTGCTGGACCGTCTAAAGGGGCAAGTTTTGGTTGTGAATGATCCGTTCTGGGTGCGGAACTACCCCGAAAAACTACTGGTTCTGGATTTCCCGAATCTGACGCCGCCCACAACGATTGCGCGGGATCTGCAGGCCATAAAGGCGTTCAAGGAAAAGCACGGCGACGTCATCCTCAAACCGCTTTATGGCAATGGCGGTGCCGGAGTTTTCCGGTTGGACGCGAATGATCGCAACCTGACCTCTTTGCATGAGCTGTTCACCGGGTTCTCGCGCGAGCCTTTGATTGTTCAGAAATTCCTGCCGGATGTCAGCAATGGCGACAAACGTGTGATTCTGGTTGATGGTGAAGCCGTAGGTGCGATCAACCGCGTACCGGCCGCGGGCGAAACACGTTCGAACATGCATGTAGGCGGTCGTCCCGAAAAGATTGGCCTGTCCGAGCGCGACCTGGAAATTTGTGCCGCGATCGGACCGCTGCTGAAGGAAAAAGGCCAGATATTTGTCGGCATCGACGTGATCGGCGATTACCTGACGGAAATCAATGTGACCTCGCCAACAGGCATTCAAGAGCTAGAGCGGTTCAACGGCGTGAACGTCGCCGAAAAAATTTGGCAGGCGATTGAAGCCAAGCTTTAAGATGCCGCCTTGGCGCTGATACGAAAGCTCAGCGCCTCGGCGATATGAGGGCGCCGGACATCCGGCGCCCCGTCCAGATCAGCGATAGTACGCGCTACGCGCAGGATGCGGTGAAAGGCGCGGGCAGACAGGCCAAATCGCTCGGCTGCCTTCAGCAACAGGTCTTTGCCTTCAGCATCCGGGGCAGCGATTTCATCCAGCAATTTACCCTCGACATCGGCGTTCTGACGGGTGGACGGTGTATCGCAAAACCGCTCTGCCTGAATCGACCGGGCTTGTTCGACGCGCGCGGCAACGGTGGCGGAACTGTCACCCGAGGGTGGTAGGTCCAGATCGGTGAATCTGACCGGGGGCACCTCAATCCGCAAATCAAACCGGTCCATCAACGGCCCGGAGATTCGGCTCAGGTAATCCTCTCCGCAAACAGGTGCGCGGGAACAAGCGCGCCCGGGATCGGTGAGGTAGCCGCATTTGCAAGGGTTGGCCGCCGCGACCAGCATGAACCGGCAGGGGTATTTCACATGGGCATTTGCACGCGCGACAATGACCTCTCCAGTTTCAATAGGCTGGCGTAGTGTCTCTAGAACCGTGCGTGGGAATTCCGGGAGCTCGTCCATGAACAGAACGCCGTTGTGGGCCAGTGAAATCTCGCCCGGCTTTGCCCCCCTGCCGCCACCAACGATCGCAGCCATGGACGCCGTGTGATGAGGTTCGCGAAACGGGCGGCTGCGGCTGATCCCACCTTCGTCCAATAGCCCGCACAACGACTGAATCATCGAAGTTTCTAACGCCTCGGTCGGTGTCAGCGGCGGTAAAATCCCGGGCAGGCGTGCAGCCAGCATGGATTTGCCGGAACCGGGTGTGCCGGTCATGATCAGATGGTGCCGACCTGCTGCGGCGATTTCCAGGGCGCGCTTTGCACGTTCTTGCCCTTTGACGTCGCGCAGGTCACGCGCGCTGGGCTCAAGTGTGACTTCGCCGGGCTGTGCGGCGGATAGCGGAGACTGGCCAGAGAAATGCCGCACCACGTCCCCAAGCGACCCAGCGCCGATCACCTGTGTTGCATCAACCCAAGCAGCCTCGGCACTAGAGGCACGGGGGCAGAGCAGGGCCCGATCCTCAGCCGCCGCAGTCATTGCCGCGGGCAGGGCACCGACCACAGGCACCAGTGAGCCATCCAAAGATAGCTCGCCTAGCGAAACCGCACCTTCGGCGGCGTCCCGCGGAATGATCTCTAAAGCAGACAGCAAGGCAACTGCGATGGGCAAGTCGAAATGGCTGCCCTCTTTGGGTAGGTCGGCAGGCGACAGGTTGATGGTGATCCGTTTTGACGGCAACGCGATCGCCATCGAGCTCAGCGCGCTGCGGACGCGGTCCCGCGCTTCGGACACGGCTTTGTCGGGCAGCCCGACGATGGAAAATGCGGGCAGGCCCGGTGAGACGGCGCACTGCACCTCGACCGGGCGGGCATCGACCCCTTGAAAAGCAACAGTGTGGGCGCGGGCAATCATGAATGACCTTTTTGGTTAACAGGTCGTTGCTGCCACGGCCGCGGTTTAAGAATCGTTAACGGCGCGGGTCATCTCGGTGAATTTTGGCCAGGCACCGGGATCAGCGACTGTTTTGTCACGGCAGAACTGGTTGCAGAACCCCCAACGCTGGCCGTTCAGTTCAAGAACTGCGGTGATCGCTTTGCCGGAATAGGGGCAGGCGTCGTTGATTGACATATTTCCGTTCACGGCTTTTGCCTGCAAAGAACCGGCAATTGGCCAAGGTTCCGATGGCAGATCCACGGGGTATGGAAAAGGGTCGTAGTTGACCGTCAGCCCCATCGCACGCCACTGGCGGACAGAAACATCCGACAGCAAATCAAGGCAGTATTTGCGATTGACCTCAGCGACCGGCAAGCCATAGCCAATAATCCGTGCCGCGACCGGCGTATAGAACACGTCCGCAAGGGAATAGTGGCCGAATATAGGACCGGAGTCCGCGCCTGACACATCACGGGCATGGGCCCACAAGGTCTCGATCCTTGCAAGATCGGTGCGTGTTTCGGTCGACGGAGCGAACCCCTGCCAGCACTGTTTGAGCTGCATTGGACACTGCCTGCGCAACGCGCCAAACCCGGCTACCATTTCGGTGCAAAGCCACCGCGCAGTGGCGCGCGCGGCGGGGTCTTTGGGCCAAAGCCCCGTTTCGGGATGTAACTCGGCAAGGGTTTCCGCCATCGCCAGGCTTTCCCCAACCACGGTGCCGTCGGGCAATCGCAGGGCCGGGACAAGGCGGGCCGGCGCGAGGGGTTTCATATCCTCGGCCATGGTGCCGGAGTAGAGGCCGATCATGTGGGAACGATAGGGCAGGCCGAACTTTTCCAGCATCAACCACCCGCGCATGGACCAGCTGGAAAACAGGCGGTCTCCGATAAACAAATCATAAGTCATGCGGCTAGGATGGCGTGGCCGATCCATTCCGTAAATCAGTGATTTGTGCGCGGTTGCATCACGGAAGATGATTGATCCGTCCGACAGACCAGCGATCGCCGAGATGCGTGATTTCGGTAACCGAAAGGTTGTCGATGCGATGGCCAAAAGCCTCTTGCGCGTCAACGTCGAGCGCCCTTTGGACCTGGGTTAGGATCACGCCAAAATGCGCCACGACCACCAGATCGCATCCTGTGTGTTGTTGGATCAATTGGTCAACAGCTGCGTCGACGCGTTCGCGGACCTCGTTCCAGCTTTCCCCGTTTGGAGGGCGCACATCGCCGGGGTTGTCCCAATATGCAAAGGCAAGTTCGGGGTCTTCAGCCTCAATCTCTTTGAAGGCGCGCAGCTCCCAAGTGCCGAAATTGATTTCGCGCAGCGCAGACTGATGTTGCAGCCGCCGCCGAGTGCCTTGAATGGCCGATGCAGTATCCGCGGCGCGGCTCAGGTCAGAGGAAACAAAGATAGCGTCCGCAGGCAGGTGGTCATGCAACCGGGCAACGGCGGCGCGATCGCTGAGGTCAGCAGGCAGGTCGGACCAGCCAACCATCGTTTTGGCGTGGGTCGGGCCGTGACGCACGAGATGCAGACGTGTCAATCCAGTCGCCCCTTCAATACCAACGGCAGGCCAGCCGTGACTTGCACCACCAGATCGGCTTCGGCGGCCAATGCGATGTTCAGCCGTCCCTGCGCTTCGCGAAACCGGCGGGACAGCGCGTTGTCAGGGACGATCCCGTGTCCAACCTCGTTCGAGACGATGACGACCTGTGAGGAACACAAGCGTAGGGACTGCAAAAGCGCGCTTTGCGCCTGCTCCAGATCGTTTTCTGCAAGCAAGTGGTTGGTCAGCCACATGGTGGCGCAGTCGATCAGACAAACAGAGTTCGGGGGCAAATCCGCCAATGTCGGGCCAAGGTCAAACGGTGCCTCGATTGTCTTCCAGCCTTCGCCCCGTTGGGAAACATGGCGCTGAACCTTACCTCGCATCTCATCATCAAACACTTGTGATGTCGCCAGGTAAACTCTCTTTTTTCCTGAAGAAACAACAAGATGTTCGGCAAAAGCCGACTTGCCCGAGGCCGCGCCGCCCAACACAAAGGTTAAATCCGGACTCACGATAATTACCTTCCATGTGATCCACCCGGTTTTGTTTTGCGTATCGTTCATAGGTCGGCAAAGCAACCCCGGCCCGCGCCTGTGAAAAGGGGAGATTTCAATGGCACTGGACAATGCGAACGACTTCTCGATGTCCCGGAGGGCAATGAAAGCCGAACTTCTGGATGCGGAAACCGAATTGAAGTTGGCATATGCGTGGCGGGACGACCGCGATGAACAGGCCCTTCACCGATTGATCACCGCCTATATGCGGCTGGCCATTTCGATGGCGGCCAAGTTCAAACGCTATGGGGCGCCGATGAATGATCTGATCCAGGAGGCTGGGTTAGGATTGATGAAAGCTGCCGACAAGTTCGACCCCGACCGGGGCGTGCGGTTTTCGACCTATGCGGTCTGGTGGATCAAGGCGAGCATTCAGGACTACGTGATGCGCAACTGGTCAATGGTTCGCACCGGGTCCACGTCTTCGCAAAAATCCCTGTTCTTCAACATGCGACGTGTGCAGGCCCGGCTAGAGCGTGAGGCCGCGTCCGATGGCATGGATCTGGACCGGCATCAGCTGCATCAGATGATCGCAGCAGAGATCGGCGTGCCGCTGCGGGACGTGGAAATGATGGAAGGTCGTTTGTCCGGCTCCGATTTTTCGTTGAATGCCGTTCAATCGGCAGATGAAGACGGCCGGGAATGGATCGACGCGCTTGAGGATGAGCGTGAACAAGCCGCTGAAGCTGTCGAAAACAGTCACGATACCCAGCAATTGCGTGAATGGCTGGTGACGGCAATGCAGGCATTGAATGATCGTGAGCGGTTCATTGTCCGCGAACGAAAGTTGCGCGAACCTGCCCGAACGTTGGAAAGCCTTGGGCAGGAACTTAGCCTATCCAAAGAACGCGTGCGTCAGCTTGAGGCTGCGGCTTTTGTGAAAATGCGCAAGAACCTTGAAGCCCAATCGCGTGAGGTGCAACACTTCATCGCATGAAACATCTTGCGATTCTGCTTTGTGCACTGGTGGTTATGGCCAACCCTGGCCATGCCGATGAGCTGATGCCCGACGACGTTGTGTCTGCGATGACGTCTGCGGACGTCGTCATATTAGGCGAAATTCACGACAACCCGCAGCACCACATCATTCAGGCCGAAGCGTTGAAGGTCATCAATCCCTCGGCGGTTGTCTGGGAAATGGTGACTGAAGAAGGTGCTCAGAGATTGGCGGACAAGGCCATTTCCGATCCGGAAGAGCTTGCCAGAATTCTGAAGTGGCTCGAATCCGGCTGGCCGCCGCTTAGCATGTACTACCCGGTCTTTCAGGCCTCAGACGCGCCGGTTTACGGTGCCATGGTTCCGCGCGCGGCGGCGCGCGCGGCTATGGAACGCGGCGCTGCGACGGCCCTAGGCGCAGATGCCGCGCGATATGGTCTGACCGTCCCCTTGCCACCGGATGAGCAGGCGGCGCGCGAAGCCGATCAGCTGGCCGCCCACTGCAATGCGATACCCGAGACCGCCTTGCCGCAATTGGTCGCAATCCAACGGTTGCGGGATGCGGTTCTGACAAGGGCCATATTGCGCGCTGTGGATGATACCGGTGGACCGGTTGCGGTGATCACTGGCAATGGTCATGCCCGTAAGGACAGAGGGATTCCAACCTTTCTGTCCCGGCTACGCCCCGGTTTGAAAGTTTTCGTGCTGGGTCAGTCCGAGGATGGCGTCATTGACGGTGAGTTCGACGCTGTGATCGACAGCCCCGGCATCGAACGTGAAGACCCTTGTCTGGCGTTTGAGACACAGAATTAACCGCTGGAACTGTCCGTTGGCCTTGCCTAATGTCGGGCCGACCGGGACGGGAAGGGCAAAATATGCTGGCATCGAAACGCATTCTTCTAATCATCGGCGCTGGAATCGCGGCCTACAAGTCGCTGGATCTGATCCGGCGGCTGAAAGAACGTGGTGCCTCTGTGACACCGGTTCTGACCGGCGCGGCAGAAGAGTTTGTGACCCCGCTGTCGGTCTCGGCGCTGGCCGGCGAGAAGGTTTATCGCGATCTGTTCGACCTGACGGATGAGGCCGAGATGGGCCATATTCAGCTGTCGAGGTCCGCCGATCTGATCGTGGTCGCACCGGCAACGGCGGACATGATGGGAAAGATGGCGGCTGGGCTAGCCAACGATCTGGCCTCGACCCTGCTGATGGCGACAGATACCCCGGTTTTGTGCGCACCGGCGATGAATGTCCGCATGTGGGATCATCCGTCAACACATCGCAACATCAAGCAACTGCAGGCAGATGGTATCCGGTTCGTTGGCCCAAATGAGGGTGACATGGCTTGTGGAGAGTACGGCCCAGGTCGAATGTCGGAGCCTCTTGAGATTGTGGCCGCGGTCGAGGCGCAACTTGGCAACGGTCCGCTGAAGGGCAAGCGCATTCTGGTCACCTCCGGCCCGACACATGAACCGATCGACCCCGTGCGCTACATCGCCAACCGGTCCTCGGGCGCGCAGGGCACCGCGGTGGCACGGGCGTTGTCTGCGCTGGGCGCTGATGTGGTTTTTGTTACCGGCCCTGCCGATGTTTCGCCGCCCGAAGGGGTGCAGGTTATCCTCGTGGAAACCGCGCAGCAGATGTCTGACGCGGTCGACGCTGCACTGCCGATAGATGCGGGTGTGTTTGCTGCTGCGGTTGCGGATTGGCGCATGGCGGCGCCTTTAGACAAGAAGCTGAAGAAAAGCCGCGATGGTCTTCCGGTGCTGGAGTTTGCTGAGAACCCCGACATCCTCAAACGCGTGTCCAGGCTGGATGCGGGGCGGCCGACCTTGGTGGTTGGCTTTGCCGCAGAAACTGACAACGTGCTTGAACACGCCACTGCGAAACGCGCGCGCAAGGGCTGTGACTGGATCGTCGCCAATGATGTCAGCCCTGCGACGGGCATCATGGGGGGATCGGAAAACGCGGTCACCCTGATCTCGGACGAAGGGGCCGAAGAATGGCCGCGCATGGACAAGGATGCAGTGGCGCAACGTCTGGCGCAAAAGATCGCCGACGCTCTGACAAGCTGAACAAGAGGTGCAGTGATGGTAGCAATTCGTGTGATCCGCGAAGACGGGGCCGATCCGGCCATCGCTTTGCCGGCTTATGAAACGACTGGCGCGGCGGGAGCGGATGTCAGGGCGAATCTGCCGAATGGAAATTCGATCATGTTGGAACCGGGGCAGCGCGCTTTGATTCCCACGGGGCTACGGATCGAGATTCCAAATGGGTACGAGGTGCAGGTTCGACCCCGATCCGGCCTTGCGCTGAAACACGGGATTACCCTGCCTAATACGCCCGGCACGATCGACAGTGACTATCGCGGCCCGCTGGGGGTGATCCTGCTGAACGCCGGTCAGGAAAGTTTTGAGATTGCGCATGGCGAACGCATCGCGCAACTGGTCGTCGCCCCAGTCGTGCAGGCTGCGTTTGAACCCGTTGAGGTGCTCAGCGACACGGATCGCGGCGCAGGCGGTTTTGGCTCGACTGGACGCGGTTGATGCTTCTGGTTCTGATCCTTGCCGGTGCTCTGTGGGGCATTGGGTACGTAGCGGGGGTGTCCCGAACTGCTCGCTCCGTGTCGGTCAGCGTTTTGCTGATCGGAGTACTTGTTATCCAACTGACGTTGCCGGGTGGGCACCCGCTGCGCGAGGCAACCGGCGGGTCTGCGGCATTGTGGTTGATCCTAGGTGGTGCCGCGGTTTTGGTATTGAGCTATGGCAAGGTGCTCAAAACGCTGCGCAACCGTGCCGCGCCACAGCCAGCCGAGGAAACCGCGATGCAGTCTGACAAGTTCTCTGAGACCGAGTTGGAGCGGTATGCCCGCCACATCGTCCTGCGCGAACTGGGCGGGCCGGGGCAGAAAAAGATGAAACAGGCTCGTGTGCTGGTGATCGGCGCGGGCGGTCTTGGTGCGCCTGCGTTGCAGTATCTTGCGGCGGCCGGTGTGGGCACCATCGGCGTGATCGACGACGATATTGTTGAAAACGCCAATCTGCAGAGGCAGGTGATTCACCGCGATGCCGACATTGGCATGCCCAAGGTTTTCTCGGCCCAGCAAGCCATGCAGGCGCAAAACCCGAACGTGATTGTTCTGCCCTACCATCGTCGTCTGACTGATGAGATTGCAGCAGACCTGTTCGCCGATTTCGACTTGATCCTCGACGGTACCGACAATTTTGACACGCGCTACTTGGCCAACCGTACTGCGGTCGCACTGGGAAAACCGCTTATTTCAGGTGCTCTGTCACAATGGGAAGGTCAGCTAAGCGTCTTTGACTCCGCCAATGACGCGCCTTGTTATCAGTGTATCTTCCCTGAGGCACCGGCCCCCGGTCTGGCCCCGTCCTGTGCCGAAGCAGGGGTTGTTGGCCCGTTGCCCGGCGTTGTGGGGTCCATGATGGCGGTTGAGACGATCAAGGTGATCACTGGGGCCGGGCAGGCTCTGCGCGCCGAAATGCTGATCTATGACGCGCTCTATGGCGAAAGCCGCAAGATCACCCTGACCCGACGCCCTGATTGCCCCATTTGCGGAGAAGTCGACGCGTAAGCCTACTGTCGCGCTAGATTGGTAAGAGATTTCGGCGGTATCGCGGGCACCCCCTCTGGACCATTCCAGCCCGGCTCCCTAGCTTGACCAGCAAAGGAGATCCGCATGACCAACCCGATCCTGTCCGCCTGGACCGCTCCATTTGAAATCGCGCCATTTGCCGAGATTTCGGATGATGATTTTGCGCCTGCATTGGACAAGGCGATGGACGCCCACAACGCTCAGATCGACGCGATTGCCAACAATTCCGACCCAGCCAGTTTTGCAAATACAATCGAGGCACTTGAGGCGGCCGGAGAGCAGATAGACAAGGTTCTGTCTGTCTTTTTCACCGTTGCAGGTGCTGACAGCAACCCGGCGCGGGAAGAGCTGCAACGCGAATTCTCACCAAAACTCTCGGCGCATTTTTCGGGAATTTCGTCAAACAAGGCGCTGTTTCGGCGAGTTGCGGACCTGTGGGTGCGCAAGGATCAGCTTGACCTGACCGATGAACAGGCCCGCGTTCTGATGCTGACCCATCGCGGTTTTGTGCGCGCTGGTTCGGCTTTGGAAGGCGATGATGACACCCGCATGCAAGAGATCAAGTCGCGCCTTGCCATGCTGGGGACGTCCTTCACCCAGAACCTTTTGGCGGACGAGCGCGAATGGTTCATGAACTTGACCGAGAATGATCTGGAAGGTTTGCCGGGTTTCGTCGTGGATGCAGCCCGCGCTGCCGGGGAAGAGAAGGGTGCTGATGGTCCTGTCGTCACTCTGTCGCGGTCGTTGATTGTACCGTTCCTGCAATTCTCACCGCGCCGCGATCTGCGTGAGAACGCGTATCGGGCCTGGACCGCGCGTGGTGCCAATGGTGGTGAAACGGACAACCGCGAGATTGCGGCCGAGATCCTGAACTTGCGCGAAGAACGTGCCAAGCTATTGGGATATTCCAGTTTCGCGGACTACAAGCTGGAAACTGAAATGGCCCGAACGCCGGACCGCGTTCGCGATCTGTTGATGCAGGTTTGGGGGCCGGCAAAGGCAAGGGCCGACGCCGACGCCGAAACCTTGACCGCGATGATGCAGGAAGATGGCATCAACGGTCCGCTCGAGGCGTGGGACTGGCGCTACTACGCCGAAAAGCGCCGCAAGGCTGAACATGATTTGGATGAAGCTGCGCTGAAGCCGTACTTGCAGCTGGATCGTATGATCGAGGCTGCCTTTTCCTGCGCCAACCGGCTGTTCGGGCTGGAGTTTGCCCCGCTGGATGTACCGCTTTATCACTCCGATTGCCGGGCTTGGGACGTAACACGCGACGGGCAGCATATTGCTGTCTTCATCGGTGACTACTTCGCGCGTGGTTCCAAACGATCGGGCGCATGGTGCAGCGCCATGCGGAGCCAGGCAAAGTTCCCCAAGGTGCAGGCCCCCGTCGTGATCAACGTTTGCAACTTCGCCAAGGGCGACCCGGCGCTGCTGTCTTATGACGATGCGCGCACGCTTTTCCACGAGTTCGGTCACGCATTGCACCAGATGTTGTCCAACGTGACCTATGAAAGCATCTCTGGCACCAGCGTCGCGCGTGACTTCGTAGAGCTTCCCAGCCAGCTTTATGAACACTGGCTGGAAGTGCCGGAAGTCTTGGCCGAATTTGCGACCCATGCCGAATCTGGTGAGCCGATGCCGCAAGATATGCTTGAGAAGGTTCTGACGGCCGCGAATTTTGATCAGGGGTTCCAGACCGTGGAATACGTAGCCTCAGCCTTGGTCGATCTGGCGTTCCACGAAGGCGAAGCGCCAGCTGATCCGATGGCGAAACAGACCGAGGTTCTTGATGGTATCGATATGCCGCATGCCATCGGTATGCGCCACGCGACCCCGCATTTTGCCCATGTCTTCGCTGGCGATGGCTATAGCTCGGGCTATTACAGCTACATGTGGTCCGAGGTCATGGATGCAGACGCATTCGCGGCCTTCGAAGAAGCCGGGGGAGCCTTTGACACAGAGCGCGCCAAAGCACTGGAGGACAATATCCTGTCCACCGGAGGCTCGCGCGAAGCTGAGGAGCTGTATCTGGCGTTCCGCGGGCGTTTGCCAGGGGTCGAGGCGCTGTTGAAAGGTCGCGGGCTTATCGCGACCTGACCGGATCAGTAGCCCAGATTGCGGTCGACGAGGTGGAGGAAGGGTTTGCCTTCCTCCCCTCGTATAATGTTCTGGCAGATCACCTGGGCCGCAGTTGTCGGACGGGTTTCCGACGCGATATGCGGCGTGACGGTCACATTGGCGTGCGCCCAATACGGGTGTTCCGGCGGCAGGGGTTCCACGCGGAATACGTCTAACGTGGCGTGGGCAATGTGTCCGGAATCCAGTGCGGCCAGCAACGCGTCGTCGTCGATCAATGGACCGCGACCGGGATTGATGATCCGAGCGCCTTTGGGCAGCAAGGCCAAAGTGTCCGCATTCAGTGCGTTTTCCGTTGCGGGGGTGTCGGGCAGCAACAGGACAACGATCTTGGCACTGGACAACGCGGCGCGCAAGCCCTCGGTGCCATGCAGGCACGTTACCCCCGGGATGTCCTTTGCGGTTCTGCTCCAACCGGTCACTTTGAAATTCAACGCGGCAAGCGCGGTTGCGGCGGCTTCTCCCAATGCACCAAGGCCCAGCACACACACATTCCGTTCACTGGCAAGCGGTGGGGCATCGGGTGTCCACACGCCGTCCTGCACGGTGATATAGCGGTCCATGCCCAGGTGATAGCGCAGCACGTGGCCGACGACCCACTCGGTCATGCCATGCATCAGCCCGTGGTCCACCATCCGGGCCAATGGCACGGTCAGCGTTTCGTTGCCCGCGATTTTTTCAACACCGGCCCAAAGGCTCAGAACCGCCTTCAGTTGTGTATAGGGTGAAAAATCCAGCAGCCCGCTTGTTGGTGCATAAACGACGTAGTCGACCTGATCAGGCTCAAACTCAGTTGCCAGACGGAAGTCTAGATTGGCCTGCGAAAGCCCTTTTGTAAGTAGAGGTTCATACACAGGCCATTGTTCTGGGCGCGCGGAAAACAGGACGTTGACGGGCATGAGGGGCCTTTCAATTCAGCGAGGGCGGTGAATATGCGCGCTTTGAACAATGCCGAAGGCAGCCATCAGAACCAGCATGGCGGACCCGCCGTAGCTGACCATCGGCAGGGGCACGCCCACAACCGGCGCAAGGCCCATGACCATGGACATATTGACCGCAAAGAACAGGAAGAAGTTGAGCGCAACCCCCAAGGTGACTAGGGATGAGAACCGGTCCTTTGTCGCCAAAGCCGTAACCATGCAGAAGATAATAATCAGGGCGTAAAGGGTCAGCAAAGTGATGCCTCCGACAAACCCGAATTCCTCGGCCAACGTGGTAAAGATGAAGTCCGTGTGCTTTTCGGGCAGAAAGTTCAGGCGCGACTGCGTCCCTTGCATGAACCCGCGCCCGTTCCAGCCGCCTGACCCCAGCGCAATTTTCGACTGGGTAATGTGATAGCCTGCACCCAGCGGATCGGTGGAGGGATCAAGGAAAGTGTCTATTCGGCGGAACTGATAATCCTTGAGCAACTGCCACTCGGTGCCCCGACTGTTGAACACGGTCGCAATCAAGCCGACCACCGCCGCGATAACGGCGGCGAAATAAGCCCAGTGCACACCTGCCAGGAACATCAGTCCCCCGCCCGCCGCTAACAACAGGATCGAGGTGCCCAGATCGGGTTGTTTCAGAACCATAGCCGTAGGGATCAGGATCAGGATGACTGGAATAAGCACCCAGAGCGGTCGCGATGTCTTATGAGACGGCAACCAATCGTAGTAGGCAGCCAGAACCATGACCAGCGCAATCTTCATGACTTCGGAAGGCTGGAGCCTCATGAAACCAAGGTCGATCCATCGCTGCGCACCCATGCCGATGGTGCCGAAGAGTTCCACAAAAATCAGCAGAACGATCGAGCCGAGATAGGCCAAGACGGACATGTTGCGCCAGAACCAGATCGGTACCAACGCGATGATGAACATAACGGTCAATCCCAGTCCGAACCGCTCAATCTGGGGTTCGGCCCATGGCATCCAGGACCCGCCCGCGACCGAATACAGCATCAGAAATCCGGCGCTGGCGACGCTGATCAGCAACAAAGTCAGCGGCCAGTTCATGTAGAGGAACTTGCGAAACCCCGTTGGCGTGGATTTGACGGCGTATTCAAGATAGCTCATGCGCGGTCCTTTTCATCAGGTCGCGCTTTAGGGCGGCGGTCGCCCTCAAGCCGTTTTTGTTGTTCCTTGATGCGGTCACGATCTGCAACCGGATAAGCCTCAAGCGGTGGGGTGCCGTTGTACAGAGCCTGCAGCATGATGTCCCGCGCGACCGGGGCCGCTGCCTTGGATCCGCCACCGCCGTGTTCCACCACCACTGCCACGGCGTATTTCGGATTGTCGTACGGCGCATAGCTGACGAACAGCGCGTGGTCGCGCCGTTCCCACGGCAGGTCTTCGTTGCGGATTACGCCAGCCGCGCGTTCGGCCTTGGTGATGTTGCGCACCTGGCTGGTGCCGGTTTTGCCGGCCATGCGGAATTCATCATTGATGATGCGGCTGCGATAGGCGGTGCCAGCCCTATCGTTTGAGACCGAGAACATCGCTTTGCGTACCTGATTCAAGTTGTACGGATTGACGTCAAGCGGCTCACCTGCTCCTGACGGTTCCTCGACGCCATTGACGGAGCGCACCAAACGTGGCTTCACGGCCCGGCCTGTGGCGATCCTTGCCGTCATGACCGCAAGCTGTAGGGGCGAGGCCAGCATGAACCCTTGCCCGATCGAGGCATTCGCCGTGTCGCCTACCAGCCAGCCTTCACCGTGGACCCGCTCTTTCCATTCCTGATTGGGGGCCAAACCGGCAGCGACAGCTGACATCGGGATGTCGTGCTTGACGCCCAGTCCGAACTTGCGCGCCATTTCCGAGATTTTGTCGATGCCGGTACGCACCGCGACATCGTAATAGTAGACGTCGCAGCTGCGCTTTAGCGACAAATTGAGATCCACAGTCCCATGCCCGCCGCGCTTCCAGCAGTGGAAGCGGCGGCTACCGACCTTCAGGTGGCCGGGGCAATAGACGGTGTTGCCGGGGCCAACAACTCCGGCCTCAAGTGCGGCAAGCGCAGTGATCATCTTGAAGGTCGAACCCGGCGGGTAGGTGCCCTGAACCGTCTTGTTGGCCAGCGGGCGGTAGTTATCTTCAGTCAATGCCCGGTAATCCGCGACCGATATCCCGCGCACGAACAGGTTCGGGTCGAAACTGGGGGCAGAACTGATGGCCCGGATATCGCCGGTTTCGCAGTCGATGACGACTGCAGCCGCGCTTTCACCGGCCAGGCGCGCCTGGGTGTATTGCTGCAGGTCCGCATCAACGGACAATTGCAGATCGGCCCCTGCCTCGCCTTCTTGCCGGTCAAGCTCGCGCATGATGCGGCCTGTGGCGTTGACCTCGACACGTTTTGCGCCAGCTTTTCCGCGCAGGCTGATTTCCTGTTTGGACTCCAGACCGACCTTGCCGATCTGGAACCGGGGGATACGCAGCACCGGTTCGGGATCTTCGATCAGGCTGAGATCATAGTCACTGACCGGCCCGACGTAACCAACGACATGAGCGAAATCCTCGTAGCGGGGATACTGACGGGCCATGCCCACTTCGGGCGTAACGCCGGGCAGCGCGGGCGCATTGACAGCGACCTTGGAGATATCCTCCCACGTGACCTGATCGGCCAGTGTGACTGGCAGGAACGGGGCAGAGCGGCGCATCTCAGTCTTGGCGCGATTAATCTCTTCTTGAGTCAGCGGGATAAGCTCTGAAAGTTTGGCGATGACTTTGTCGACGTCGCCCGCATCTTCGCGGACCATAACAATACGATAGGACTGCGTGTTTTGGCCGATGATCTGGCCGTTGCGGTCATAGATGCGCCCGCGTGTTGGCGGGATCAGGCGAATGTTGATCCGGTTTTCTTCGGCCAGCAGACGGTACTCGTCAGCCTGATCCACTTGCATAAAGCGCATTCGCGCTGCCAGGCCGCCGATAAACGCAGTCTGCAACCCGCCCAGGATCAACGCGCGGCGCGGTAGGCGTTTGTATGCCAAACCTTGCGCTTTGGGATTGCGTTGTTTCATGCCCGGGCCCCTCTTGTGCCGGGATCCGACACTGACACGCGCCGAACGCCAAGCGCATTCTGGCTGAGAAGAACGACCAGAGGATAAACCGCAATTGTCAGAACCACTTGTATCACCACAGGAACCAACGCTGCTTGCTGTACCGATAGAATAGCAAGAATGACACGGTTCAATATGAAAATTCCCGCGATCACCACAGCGGCCGTTGTCCATTCAGCCATAAACCCGGCGTCGCGCATTCCGGGCGCAGCCGAGCGCAGATAGGACGATCCCAAAACCACAAGTGCCGCCAGCAGGCCCGGAGGCCGTTGCAGCAGCAAATCGGCCATCAGTATCACTGCAGCAACCAGAAAAATGGGAACGTATTCCGGTCGGCGAAGAACCCAGGCGAACGTTAACGCAATAAGCATGTCCGGAAACGGCCACCGGTCCGGCTGTGTATCCAGAGGCAGAAGATGCAGGAACATAATCAGTAACGCCAGGAACACGTACAAACAGCGTTTGAGCCAAAGATGAGAGGTTTGCCTATCCATCGCCGACCTCCGGTGGGGTCAGGGCAGCCTCGGGTTGCCGTGGGCCCACGATGCCGCCAGGATCCGAGATCACCGGGGCCAAGTGGAAGCGCAGAACGCGAAGGAATTCCAGTCGTTCAAAATCTGCGGAGAGGCGCACCCGCAAACGCCCGCCTGGGTCTTCGGTGATCTGCCCGATCAGCAACCCTCCGGGGAACACGCCGCCATCACCCGAGGTTACAACGCGGTCGCCGGGACGTACCAGTTCGCGGTTTTCCAGAAACTCCACCGACGGGGATTGCGTGTTGTCGCCGGTGATCAGAGCGGTTTGGCCAGACGGTTGAATCGTGGCAGGAATTGCACTGGATGCATCTGTCATCAGGATGACACGCGCGGTGTCGGGGCCAACGCCCGAGATACGCCCGACGACGCCAATCCCGTCCATGGTGGCCCAGCCGTCCCTGATCCCATCCCTTTCACCCACGTTCAGCAGGACCGACTGGCGGAAGGGCGAGCCGCTATCGGCCATGACCACCCCGGTGATATAGGTCAGGCGCGGATCAAGACGCACGTTGTTCAGGTCCAGAAGCCGGGCATTTTCCTGCTCCAGCTGCAACGCGGCCTCTTTCCAGGCGCGCATTATGCGCAATTCGCTGCGCAATTCCTGGTTCTGATCACTCAGCCGTTGGTAACTTTGGAAATCGCGCACCAGATTGACGGCGGCGGTGACAGGAACCATGGCCCATTCCATCGACGGCACAACACTGTCCACGACCTGTGCGCGAAACCGTTCCACGCGCGGGCTGTCGATCCGCCAGATCAGAAAGATGCCTAGCAGACACAACACAACAATCCCCAGCAACAGGCGGCGCAAGGGGGTTGTGTATTCATCGCGCTGTGATCGGTCTTTTGCCACAGGACTCCTTCCCGTGCTGCTCGTGCCGAATTTACCCTATGTGGTAAAGGGTGCGCGCCTCAGCTTTCGTAGTCAATCGCGTGGCGCAGTTGTTTTTCGTATTCCAGCGCCTTGCCGGTGCCCAAAGCCACACAATTCAGGCTTTCATCTGCAATCGACACGGCCAGACCGGTCTGTTCGCGCAGGGCGAGGTCCAGATCACCCAACAGCGCACCGCCGCCGGTCAGCATCACGCCCCGGTCCACGATATCCGCTGCCAGATCAGGCGGAGTGGTTTCCAGTGCGGTCATTACCGCCTCGCAAATCTGCTGGACGGGTTCGGACAGCGCCTCGGCCACTTGGGCCTGGCTGATTTCAATTTCCTTGGGCACACCATTCAGCAGGTCGCGTCCGCGAATGTGCATCGACTGGCCGCGGCCGTCGTCGGGCATGCGCGCAGTGCCGATGGTGGTCTTTATCCGCTCGGCCGTGGATTCACCGACCAGCAGGTTCTGCTGGCGGCGCAAGTACGAGATGATCGCCTCATCCATACGGTCACCGCCGACGCGGACCGAGCGGGCATATACGATGTCACCCAGCGACAGAACAGCAACCTCGGTGGTGCCGCCGCCGATATCGACAACCATGTTGCCGGTCGGGTCGGTGATGGGCATGCCCGCTCCAATCGCGGCAGCAATAGGTTCGGCAATCAGACCGGCGCGGCGGGCGCCTGCGGACAGAACCGATTGACGGATCGCGCGTTTTTCAACAGGGGTCGCGCCGTGGGGAACGCAGACGATGATCTTGGGCTTCGAGAAAGTTGAACGCTTGTGCACTTTGCGGATGAAGTGCTTGATCATTTCCTCGGCAGTATCAAAGTCGGCAATCACGCCCTCGCGCATGGGGCGGATGGCTTCGATCGAACCGGGGGTCCGGCCCAACATCAGCTTGGCGTCTTCGCCAACGGCCAGAACCTTTTTCACGCCGTCCTTGACGTGATAAGCTACCACGGAGGGTTCAGAAAGGATAACACCGCGGCCCTTGACGTAAACCAGCGTGTTCGCTGTCCCAAGGTCGATAGCCATGTCCGCTGTGAACAGGCCGCCCAGATTGCCAAAGATCCCCATATTTTTCCCTGATCCTGTATGTCAGTTTTCTACTGCCCGCGACTCGACGGTTCCGGGACGGATGACTTATAGGGTGCCAACTCGCCCGGTAAAAGGGCTGATTCCGCGACACTCAGCACCTTTCCGCCTTAATTGCAGGGACTTTAGAAGGCATCATGCTCTCATATCAACATATTTACCACGCAGGTAACCTTGCGGACGTCCATAAGCACGCAATTTTGGCAGAAACGCTGGCTTATCTGACCCAAAAGGACAAACCGCTAAGCTACATCGAAACCCATTCGGGGCGGGGGCTGTACCAGTTGGACTCGGATCAGGCCGTTCAGACCGGTGAAGCAGCAGCGGGAATTGAACGTGCGTTGACCGAAGGCTGGTTTGACGCCGATCATCCCCTGAGCAGGGCCATTGTCGCTGTGCATGATCGGTATGGCAAAACGGCGTATCCGGGGTCGCCCTTGATCGCGGCGAACCTGTTGCGTCCGCAGGACAAGATGCACCTTGCTGAATTGCATCGGCAGGAATATCGGGCGCTGAGCGACGTCATGATCACGACCGGGGCCCGGACCTATAGGCAGGATGGCTTTGAACTGGCCCAATCTCTGCTGCCGCCAACGCCGCGCCGTGGCGTTTTGCTGATTGATCCAAGTTATGAGGTCAAATCCGATTATGACAGACTGCCCGGCATCATCGCTTCGCTGAATCGGAAATGGAATGTAGGTGTGATCGCGCTGTGGTATCCGATACTGGCCAATGGACGGCATCAGGCCATGCGCGACGCTTTGGCAAAACGGGATTTCCCCAAGGTTCTGCACCACGAGGTCCACTTTCCGGCCGCACGCGAAGGGCACGGTATGGTTGGATCGGGAATGTTTGTTGTGAACGCGCCCTATGGTCTGAACGAGTGCGCCGAAACGTTGGACGGCCGGTTCGGCAAACTGCGCGGATGAGCAATCAGTGATCACATGGGGTTTTCCCAAAGTATGCCACGCAGGAGAAAAATCTGCTGTGACAGCATTGGACTTGCAGGAGAAACCGTTTTTTCACCGCCGGGACCTTGATTTCCGGCGGTGATCTCGTAAATAAAATGTCATGTGTGACAGCAAACGAGAATCGGATTGCTTCGATGGACTTCCTAAGCCGCCATATCAGTGACTTTCATCTGAATTACTGGGAAACCTTGATTGACGATTGGTTCTTCGTTTTCGCTATGGCCTTTCTGGCCTTCGAATTGATCCGATATGCAGTCGTCAAAAAACTGAATTGGCAGATGATGGGTGACACCGTCACCAATTTCATAACGCTCGTTTTCTTCATCGGTATCAGCTTTGTTCTGTTGGCTGGTTTCTATATCGGTGCCTATGTCTGGGCTTCGCAATTTGCCGTGTTCAATATTCCGACAACATGGGCTTCGTTCATCATTGTGCTGATCCTTGCAGATCTGGCCTATTACTGGGAGCATCGGATTCTGCACCGGATCAACTTTCTCTGGGCCACGCATTCGGTTCACCATAGCTCTCCCTTCTTCAATATATCAGTGGCTTATCGCCATGGTCCGCTGGATGGCTTCTGGCCGTTGTTTTTCCACTTGCCGCTTGTGCTTTTGGGGTTCAACCCGTTCATGGTGCTGGTCGCGGAACTGCTGGTGCAGCTGTATCAGACGGCCCTGCATACCGAAGTTATCAAAAAGCTGTGGCGCCCGATTGAATACATCTTCAACACGCCGTCGCATCACCGCGTTCACCATGGATCAAACCCGAAATACCTGGACAAGAACTATGCCGGGATTCTGATCATCTGGGACCGCATGTTCGGAACGTTCGAGGAAGAAAAGGAAGAGGTGGTCTATGGCCTCGTCAAACCGATCGACTCGATCAATCCCTTCGTCGCCTTCCTTCACGGCTTTGCCCGCCTGTTCAAGGATGTCCGGAACATGCCGGGGTTCGGCAACAAGCTGGGTGTTTTCTTCGGACCGCCGGGTTGGCAGCCAAAGAACGGTCGCAAACAGAGTAAACCCGCTAAGTAAGGCGTAGGAGCGCAAAAGATGCCAAGCAACACACAACGCATCGTGGCGGCCATCGTTACGGCAGGTCTGTTTGTCGGAGGCGCCTGGGTCGCCTCGGGGTTCACCACAGATATTGACCAAGCAGCGGCCTCCACCACAGGGACTTCGCAAGACAAAGGTCTGACCGTCAATCTTCATGGAGCGCGCAGCACCAAGGGCAACGTGATTGTCATGGCCTTTGACCAGGCGACGGCGTTCGACAACATGGATTACACCAAGGCCGCCGGTTATCTTGAGGCACCAGCGTCCGAGGACCCGCTCCGCTTCGACTTTCACGACCTCGACAGCGGGTATTTTGCTGTTATCGCGTTTCAGGATGAAAACGGGGATTACGATCTGAACTATGACGCGAACTCCATACCAACTGATGGGTATGCAGTATCGGGGCTGAACGATCTCAACGACACGCCGGTGTATGACTACTCGTTGATCGGGACAGAAAAGCCAGCAGATCTGACCTTGTTCTATTGGCCGTAATGCGACTGGAGATAATAGAGAAGGGGCGGTCGACAATCGACCGCCCCTTTTTTGTTCAAGTAAGATCTTTGTAGCTGATTTCCCGGGTATCTGCGCCCGGACCCGCCTTTTGACGGCGCACGATCAGGCGGTTCAGCGCGTGGATATACGCCTTGGCCGAGGCCACGACAGTATCGGTGTTGGCGGATTGACCGGTTGCGATCATGCCGTCCTCTTCCAGACGCACCGATACCGTGGCTTGCGCGTCTGTGCCTTCGGTCACGGCGTGCACCTGATAAAGCTGCAGGTGCGCCGTATTCGGATGCACAACTCGAATGGCGCGGAAGGCAGCGTCGACCGGGCCGTCGCCTTGTTCGGTGGCGATGAATTCCTTGCCGCCTACTTCCATCTCGATGGTGGCTTCGGCCTTGCCGACGGTTCCGCAGGTAACCTTCATCGAAACCAGTTGCAGGTGATCGTCGCCGTCGTCATCATCCAGCGTCATCAACGCGATCAGATCGTCGTCGAACACTTCTTTCTTACGGTCGGCCAGTTCCTTGAACCGAACGAAAATGTCCTTGAGCTGGTTGTCGCCAACCTCATAACCCAGCGTGTTCAGCTTATCACGCAGCGCTGCGCGGCCCGAGTGTTTGCCCAGCGGCAAGGATGTCCCGGACAGACCGATATCTTCGGGGCGCATGATTTCAAAGTTTTCGCGGTTCTTCAGCATGCCGTCCTGGTGGATACCGCTTTCATGCGCGAAGGCGTTCTTGCCGACGATGGCTTTGTTGAACTGCACGTTGAAGCCCGACACCGTCGCGACCCGGCGCGAGATATGCATGATCTTGGTCGTGTCGATGCCGGTGTTCCAGGGCATGATGTCATTGCGTGTGCGCAGTGCCATCACCACCTCTTCCAGCGCGGTGTTGCCGGCGCGTTCGCCAAGGCCGTTGATGGTACATTCAATCTGACGCGCACCACCCGCAACCGCAGCCAGCGAGTTCGCGGTCGCCAGGCCAAGGTCGTTGTGGCAGTGGGTGGCGAAGACCACCTCATCCGCGCCGGGAACCGTTTCGATCAGGCGTTTGATCAGGTCGGCGGATTCCATCGGAGCGGTGTAGCCGACCGTGTCGGGGATGTTTATTGTCGTCGCGCCAGCCTTGATCGCAATCTCGATCACGCGGCAGAGGTAATCCCATTCGGTCCGCGTCGCATCCATCGGCGACCACTGCACGTTTTCGCACAGATTGCGCGCATGGCTGACCGTTTCGTGGATTTTGTCGGCCATCTCGTCCTGCGTCAGGTTCGGGATGGCACGATGCAGCGGTGAGGTGCCGATGAAGGTGTGGATGCGGCTTTTGCCTGCATGTTTCACCGCCTCCCAACAGCGGTCGATATCGGCGAAATTGGCACGGGCCAGGCCGCAGATACGGCTGTTCTTTGACCGTTCGGCAATTTCAGATACGGCCTTGAAGTCACCTTCGGAGGCAATTGGGAACCCCGCTTCGATGATATCGACGCCCATGTCGTCCAACAGCTCGGCAATCTCCAGCTTTTCCGAATGGGTCATAGTTGCGCCGGGGCTTTGCTCGCCGTCGCGCAGGGTTGTGTCAAAGATCAAGACGCGGTCTTGGTCGGTCACGTTGGTCATGGGATTCTCTTTCTTCTTCTGTCCTAAAGCCTATGGCGCGCGGGCGTCCTCCTCTGAGCGGGCGCGCCGGATGGCACGCTCAGAGGCGGATTAGGATCAGTAGGCCACGCAGAGACGCACCGCGAAGGGCGGTGTCGGCAATCAGGATATCTGCGCGGTTGATCATGGGGTTGAGGTTATACATCGCGCGGCGGGAATGAAAAGAACGAATTTTCCTCCGGCATATGAAGAGATTTCTTTTTTCCCACATGTGTTGATCACGCATTGCCGACGGCTAGTTCAACCCGCATGGAAACAGCACTTATCATCGGCGCCTCGGGTGGGATCGGAGGTGCCATCGCCAATAGGCTTAGGCAACAGTCGGTCGACGTCACCACATTGTCCCGGTCACAGAACGGATTTGATTTGACCGACCCCGAGATCGTCGATCGGACATTGGCGGGCGTTTCCGGTCCGTTCGACCTGATCCTGGTCGCTGCTGGCGCTCTTGAGGTTAATGGTGCCACCCCCGAGAAAACCATCAGACTGCTATCCGCTCCGGCGATGATGGATCAGTTCGCGCTGAATGCGGTCGGACCTGCGTTAGTTCTTGCGCATGCCGCGCGCTTGCTGCCGCGCGACCGGCGCGCCGTCTTTGCCGTGTTGTCTGCGCGAGTGGGGTCGATTGGTGACAACCGGCTTGGTGGATGGATCAGTTATCGGGCGTCCAAGGCGGCGCTGAACCAGATTGTCCGCACATCCGCGATCGAGCTTGCCCGGAGCCATAAACAGGCGATCTGCGTCGCCTTGCACCCCGGTACGGTCACGACAGCATTCACCCGGAAATATGTCGGGCGGCACCCTGCGGTTGCACCTGATGAGGCCGCCCGGAACCTGCTATCCGTATCAGCCGCGTTAAATGCGGCTGATACGGGTGGGTTTTTTGACTGGGCGGGAAAGCCAGTGCCCTGGTAGCTTGATTACCCGTCAGAGGCGGATGTATCAGGCTCGGTTTCGGCATCCGTCGCGTCGGGCGCGCTTACGTTCTCACTGGGTAGGACTCCGTTTTCCCAGACGCCGGTTTCTTCCAGGCCATTGGCATAACGCATCGTGCCATTGCCGTGGCGTTTGTTATCCAGAAAGGTGCCTTCGTACACGTCGCCGGTGGCATAGGTTGCCACACCCTGACCACTGATTTTGCCTTCGGCCCAGCCGCCGGTATAGCTGAATCCGCGTGGGGTTTTTATAGTTCCCTCGCCGTGACGCTGACCGTCTTGGAAATCACCTTCATAGGATGTTCCGTCAGGGAAAGTTGCCTTGCCTTTACCCTGACGCGCGCCATCTACCCAGTCGCCTTCGTACCGATATCCGTTCGCGAATGTCAGAACGCCCGTGCCATTGCTCAGACCGTTCTTGAACTGTCCTTGGTAAACAACACCGTTGGGATACGTGGCCTTGCCATTGCCCTCAAAAATGCCGGCCGTCCATTCGCCGTCATAGACGGTGCCATCCGGATAGGTCTGAACGCCTTTGCCATGCGGCAGATCTGCGCTGAAATCACCGGTATAGGTCGCGCCATCAGGATAGGTGACCTCACCCAGTCCTTCGATCTGGCCGTCCACCCATTCGCCGGTGTAATCAAACCCGTCGGTCCCAAGAAAGCGTCCTTTTCCGTGGCGGCGGTCATCGGCATATTCGCCCTCATAAGTCGCACCGTTGGCATAGGTGGCCTTGCCATTGCCCCGACGGCGGCCATCAACCAGATCGCCCTCGTAAAGGTCGCCATTGGCCTGCAACAAGCGGCCCTTGCCGGTCATGCGGTCCTGAGACCAATCACCGCTATATGTCATGCCATCCGGAACGGTCAGAGTACCCTGACCATCGCGCAAGCCGTTGTTGATTTGCCCTTCGTAAACGCTGCCTTGCGTCGAGGTGATTTTGCCCTCGCCGTGCTTGACGCCATCCTTCCAGTCGCCATCGTAGACGTAACCGCTGGGATCGGTCAGGACGCCTTTGCCGTGATAGCGGGCGTCTTTGAAGCTGCCCTCGTATCGGACACCGTTGGTGTATTTTGCAACTCCGGTTCCGTTGATTGACCCCTCGGCCCAGTCCCCCTCATAGCTGCCGCCGTCAGGGTAGATGATCTTGCCCTGCCCTTCGGGTTGCCCCTTCGCGAACATCCCCTCATAGACCGAGCCGTTGACATAGCGCGCTATGCCGTTGCCCTGAATTTCGCCTTCGACCCATTCGCCGACATATTCGAACCCGTTCGGCAGGCGGTAAGTGCCTTCGCCGTGGCGCAGGCCGTTCAGGAAAGTGCCCTCGTACACGCCGCCAACATCATCATCCGCAACGATAACCTGTCCGTCCTGCGCAAAGGCGGATGTAGCCAGCAAAGCCATCGCCGTGGCGGCCAAAGAAATGCGGATAGCGTTCATGGTTTTTCCTGCCTTGCCCGGTTGTCACGTTTTAAAGCAAAACTAAGATACCCGTGCGGGCAGAGCAACGTGTTTTGCCGCATTTGACTTTCACTCGCGGTGCGATCTGCTAAATGGCATTAGGACTGACGAGGGCAAGAGGGCAGCATGGCCAACCGTTTCCGCATTACTCTGGCACAACTCAACCCCGTTGTTGGGGACATCCAAGGCAATTTGGACAAGGCGCTTGCGGCGTGGGAGCAGGGGCGCGAAGCTGGTGCCGACCTTGTGGCTTTCCCCGAAATGTTCATTACCGGTTACAACACTCAGGATCTGGTGATGAAGCCGGTGTTCCATCAGGCGGCCATGGCAGCGGTTCAGTCGCTTGCAGCGCAATGTGCCGATGGCCCTGCCATTGCAATTGGTGGTCCATGGACGAAAGACGGCAAGCTTTTTAATGCCTACCTGATCCTCAAGGGCGGTCGCATCGGCAGCAAGGTGCTGAAACATCACCTTCCGAATGAAACCGTGTTCGACGAAGTTCGCCTTTACGACGCGGGCCCTTTGGGGGGGCCGTACTCGGTTGGTAACTCGCGGATCGGTAGCCCGATCTGCGAAGACAGCTGGCACTCGGACGTCTCGGAAACACTGGAAGAGACCGGGGCCGAGTTTCTGCTCATCCCCAATGGTTCACCTTACTTCCGCAACAAATATGATGTGCGCCTGAACCACATGGTTGCCCGTGTGGTCGAGACCGGTTTACCGCTGATCTATCTGAACATGGTAGGCGGGCAGGACGATCAGGTCTTTGATGGCGCGACTTTCGGCCTGAATCCGGGCGGAGAGCTGGCCTTTCGAATGCCGGTCTTTGATGAAGCCCTGACGCATGTCGATCTGGAGCGCAGTGATGAAGGCTGGCGTATTGTGCCTGCTGAAGTTGTGCCGCAGCCGGATGAATGGGAGCAGGACTATCGCGCCATGGTCCAATCCCTGCGCGATTACATGGGCAAGACCGGGTTCAAAAAGGCGTTGTTGGGGCTGTCGGGTGGAGTGGACTCGGCGTTGGTCGCGGCAATTGCTGTTGATGCAATCGGTGCGGAAAACGTCCGTTGCGTGATGCTGCCGTCGGAATACACCAGCCAGGCCTCGCTGGATGACGCCGAAGCCGTCGCCAAGGCGCTGGGCGTGCATTACGACTATGTTCCGATCTCGGACAGTCGGGCGGCGGTGACAGACACTCTGGCCCCGTTGTTTGCGGGCGGCGAGGCGGATTTGACCGAGGAAAACGTCCAATCCCGCCTGCGCGGTTTGATGCTGATGGCGATCTCGAACAAGTTTGGCGAAATGCTGCTGACCACGGGCAACAAGTCCGAGGTGGCTGTGGGTTACGCGACCATCTATGGCGACATGAACGGCGGCTATAACCCGATCAAGGATCTGTATAAAACGCGCGTGTTCGAAACATGCCGCTGGCGCAACGCCAATCACCGCGACTGGATGATGGGCTCTGAGGGTGAGGTGATCCGCCCGTCGGTCATCGACAAACCCCCAAGTGCTGAACTGCGTGAAGACCAGAAAGACAGTGACAGCCTGCCGGACTACCCGGAACTGGACGCGATCCTGGAAATCCTGGTCGACCGCGATGGCTCCATCGCTGATTGCGAAGCAGCAGGATTCGAAGCAGATGTCGCCCGTCGCGTAGAGCATCTGATCTATATCAGCGAATACAAGAGGTTCCAGTCCGCACCAGGTACGCGATTGACCAATCGAGCCTTCTGGCTGGATCGCAGATACCCGATTGTGAATCGTTGGCGGGATCCGTCTTAAATCGAACCCGCGCACGGTCTCTTAGAGGCCCGATAGTTTCTGAAACAAATTCTCACTAATGGAAATTTATTCATTGTCCCCATAGTGGGGACAGTGTGCGCTTGGATTCAGCTTCAACCTTTGAACACGCTTGAAGTGAGGACATTTTTCTGACACATTTTAGCTCAATTGCCGCCTCAAGTGGGGCGGATGTGGCGCATTCTTAATTGGCTCGGCATTTCTAATCGGGCTTTGTTTGTTACGCATCGTGAATTGAGTGTCTGTGTTAACGATTTGGTGTGAATATGCGTGAGCAATACGATAGACCACTCCACTCGCCGCCTCCGTGGCGTTCGATGGAATCTGAGGGTCATGAATTAGACGAAAATCAGGTCGATTCTGCCATTGCCGACCTCTTGGGGGCTGAGATGCCGCCAGAGCAAAAAGCGGCACCAGGGCAATCAGTGGCTTTTTCGATTCTGCCTGAACTGCTTTCACAAGAAAGTATGGCCGAAGACTCTGTCGATAACGATGCTGGGCTTACAGCCACATTGCGTCAGAAGTGGGCGGAACTCTGCGGCGCTGCTTGACGGCCCGAGCCCGCTGAATTGAACAGTGCCAGAGATCATTCTGGCACTATAACCACAGCTTCTGAAAATTGTGATCGGCGCGTCAGGCGACATGTTGCCTATTGCCTGATATCGCGCATTCATTGCGGTCCGAGCAATGAAGTAAGAGCGGCGGATGCCCGGTCCAAAACCAACTCCTGTAGAACCTGATCTGCATCTGCCCAAGTCTGTTGACGTTGTGGTCATAGGCGGCGGAATCATCGGCGCATCAACAGCTTTAGATCTGTCAGAGCGGGGCGCGTCGGTTTTGCTGTGCGAAAAAGGCCATATTGCGGGCGAACAAAGTTCGCGAAACTGGGGATGGGTGCGTTTGGGGCTGCGGGACCCTCGGGAAATCCCGCTCATGCTAGAAGCGCAGCAGATCTGGCAGGATCTGGATCAACGCACAGGGCGCCAAACCGGGTTTGCGCGTTCCGGCATCCTTTTTGGCGCCTCGGGGAAGCGGGATCATGCAAATCTTGAACGCTGGATGCGCCATGTTGAAGGTCTGCACACTGGCGCTGAGATGGTTTCGGGTGCTGAACTGGATGGCTTGCTGCCCGACAATCAATCGGGATTGAAAGTTGCCCTGCACATGCCACGGGATGGACGGGCTGAACCGCAATGGGCCGCCCCTGCGATCGCTGAAGCCGCACGAGACAAAGGGGCGTGCCTGATGACCAACTGCGCAGTGCGCAGCGTTGATGTCGAGAACGGTTATGTCTCAGGTGTGTTTACCGAACGTGGTCGGGTGGCTTGTGCACGGGTGGTTCTTGCCGGAGGCGCGTGGTCGCGGCTGTTTGCGGGCAATGCGGGGATTGACCTGCCACAGCTTAAGGTTCTCAACACGGTCCTACGCACTTCACCGGTGAATGGGCCGGAAACAGCAATATGGTCAGATGACTTCGCGATGCGAAAAAGGGCCGATGGCGGTTATACAATTGCATCCGGGCACGAGAATACGGTTGATATTGTCCCGGATAGTTTTCGGCTTGCGCTGCAGTTTGTTCCGGCGTTCCGACAGGAATGGCGATCCTTGCGTTTCAGGCTGTCCAAACGCTGGGCGGCAGAGGCCGGTGAGGACCGAACATGGTTGCACACCGACGTCACGCCATTCGAACATTGCCGTGTGCTGGATCCTGAGCCCTCGGCCAAGGTCCTGAGGCGGACATGGGCGCGCGCGCGCAAAGGGTTCCCGGTGCTGGAGCAGGCAGAGATCGTTCAAAGCTGGGCAGGTTTGATCGACGTCACCCCGGACGCCATTCCGGTAATATCTTCAGTCGATACCATGTCAGGGATGTTCATCGCCACGGGGTTTTCAGGTCATGGATTTGGGATCGGCCCCGGAGCGGGGCGTTTAATGGCCGATCTGGTTTGTGAAACCACGCCATGCGTTGATCCGGCCGCCTTTCGCCTGTCCCGATTTACGGATGGTTCAAAGGTGCGGCCGGACCCGGGATACTAGGGTACTATCCCATCATCTGGTAGCTGACAGGCACAAAGCGGAACCCGTCGCCACGGGGTTCAACGAAGCCAGCTGCCGGGAATGGCATGTGATAGCCGATCATCGGAACCTTGTCGGCGGCCAGCATGCCCAGCACGTCGCGGCGCGATGCCGTGGCGGCTGCTTTGTCCATGTCAAAACGGACTTCCCATTCCGGATGGGCAAAGGACCAGACATAGTGGTTTGCCAGATCGGCGGTCAGAACCAGACGCTGCCCGTTGCTTTCTAGATGATACACCGTGTGGCCAGGTGTATGGCCATAAGCTGCAACAGCGGTGATACCCGACGAGACTTCGCCGCCATTTTCAACAAAGGTCATCTTCTCGGCCAAAGGTGTGACCTTGGCCGCGACCAGATCTCCGACACGATTGCCCGCGTCCTGCGCCGCCCAGAAGTCATATTCCGGAGAGGAGGTGACATAGCGCGCGTTCGGGAAGGTCGGCGCGTCATCGGTCGTCATGCCCCCGATATGGTCGGGATGCATATGGGTGATGACGACGACATTGATTTGATCCGGTGTCACACCCGCATCGGCCAAGGCCGCCTGAATACCACCTTGCCCCAGCCCCGTGTCGAACAGGACCAGCTCAGACCCGGTGTTGACCAGAGTCGGGGTAAAGAAGAACTGCGCGACATCCGGTGAGATGAAATTGTCTGCTGAGACTTTCGCGAAGTCTTCATCTGACGCTCCGCCGCCAAAGATTTCTTGGGCGCCATCGCGCGGCAGGCTGCCGTCCAACAATGTCGTTACGGTAAAATCGCCCAACGCAAAGGATTTGGCGACGGTTGAATTTGCCTTTGTCTCAGCTCCGGCTGCCAGAACCGGCGCTGCAGCTGCGGCAAAGGGCAAAGCTGCCGCGGTACCCAGTGCCGCGCGGCGTGTCAATTTGATGGTCATATTGGTTCTCCCTGTCAGAACAGCATTCAGTGAGTTTAGGTCGGCGCGAGTCTCTTGCCAGTGTATACCCTTTTCAAATGGGCTGCGTGGATGAACATTACGTGTTAATTTTTGTTTATGGCGCGATCTGAAAACAAAACCGTTCCCACAGGGCAAAGTGTCGAGGGCTTTTTGGCGGCTGTTCAACCGGTGAAGAAGGCAGATGATGCGCGGGCGTTGGATGCCCTCTTTCGGCACGCGACCGGGTTTGAACCTGTTATGTGGGGTGCGTCGATTGTGGGCTATGGTCGATACCATTATCGCTACAAGTCCGGGCGCGAAGGAGAGTTTCTGGCAACCGGGTTTTCCCCGCGCAAAACGGCTCTGTCGATCTACATCATGCCCGGCTATGCAGATTTCGGGGATATTCTGTCACGACTGGGTAAACACAAGCTGGGCAAGTCCTGTCTCTATGTGAACAAGCTGGCGGATATTGACACGAATGTTCTGTCTGAACTGATCTGCGCCGGGTTAAAGGACTTGGATCGGCACTGGCCGGTCCAGCCGACCTGAACGCCTTTGCTGGACAATTGGCCAATCCTGTGACAAGAGCCGCGCCAACAGGAGACACCTATGACAACCACCCGTTTTGCCCCGTCGCCCACCGGTTACATCCACGTGGGCAACCTGCGCACCGCCTTGATGAACTATCTGATCGCCCGCAAAGCAGGCGGCACGTTCATCTTGCGGATTGACGACACCGATCCTGAGCGGTCGAAAGAAGAATATGTCGACGCCATCAAACAGGACATGGAGTGGCTGGGCCTGCACTGGGACCGGGTTGAACGTCAGTCGGATCGTCTGGACCGTTATGCCGAAACCGCAGACAAGCTGCGCGAGATGGGCAGGTTCTATGAGGCGTTTGAGACGCCCACCGAGTTGGACCTCAAGCGCAAGAAGCAGCTGAACATGGGCAAGCCACCGGTCTATGATCGCGCCGCGCTGAACCTCTCGGATGCCGAGAAAGAGGCGCTGCGGGCCAAGCGTGGCAACGGCGTCTGGCGCTTCAAGCTGGATCACGAGCGGATTGAGTGGAATGATGGCATTCTGGGCGACATCTCGATCGATGCGGCATCCGTGTCCGATCCGGTTCTGATCCGGGGCGACGGACAGGTTCTCTATACGATAGCGTCGGTGGTGGATGACACCGAAATGGGCGTCACCAATGTGGTGCGCGGCTCGGACCATGTGACCAACACCGCGACCCAGATTCAGATCATCGAGGCGCTGGGCGGCACCTGCCCGCGCTTTGCGCATCACTCGTTGTTGACCGGTCCTCAAGGAGAGGCCCTGTCAAAACGGTTGGGCACGCTTGCCCTGCGTGATCTGCGTGAACAGGGCGTGCAGCCGATGGCGTTGCTGAGCCTGATGGCGCGTCTGGGCTCCTCCGACCCGGTTGAGCTGCGCTCGGAAATGGCGGAACTGATTGAAGGCTTCGATGTGAACCGTTTCGGGGCCGCGCCGACCAAGTTCGATGTGCAGGACCTGTTCCCGCTGACGGCAAAGCATTTGCAGTCCCTGCCTTTGGCCGACGTGGCCGAGGCCGTGGCTGATGCTGGTGTTCCTGCCGATCTGGCCGAACCCTTCTGGGCGATGGCACGCGAGAACATCACCACTTTGGCTGATCTCAAGGGCTGGTGGGAACTGTGTCGCGATGGGGCTGAGCCGCTGATCGCGGATGAGGACCGTGAGTTTATCGCCGAGGCTATGGCGCTGCTGCCTGAAGGTTCGTTCGATGGCGAAACCTGGGGCAAATGGACCAGCACGGTTAAAGAAGCGACCGGCCGCAAGGGCAAAGGGCTATTCATGCCGCTGCGCAAGGCGCTGACCGGCATGGAGCGGGGGCCTGAGATGGCCATTCTGTTGCCACTGCTGCAGGTGATCCGCGCAAAAGCCTGAGTGTACGGCAATAGAATGAGGAAGGGCGGGGTCATTCGATCCCGCCTTTTTTCTATGCGTTCTGCACAATCCGGGTTGAGAGAAGGCTGAGACGATCATCCACGAATTCGGTCTCAACCGATTTCAACTGTTGATGGCGCGGGTATCGGGGCTCGGCCCGGTCGTTCAGGATCGGCGCATCCCATCCATCTGTGGTGGCAAAGAAACGATCTGCGCCGTCTTCACCAAATGCGCGCAGGTATCCCTGCACGACCACATCAATGTAACTCAGTAGCAATGGGTGGTGATTGCTTGGAGCATTGTGCCGGTCAAGAGGCACAGCGTAGACGGCAATCTCGACCTCATGCTTTACCGGGTGCGTGACGGATTGTGTGGCGGGAATTCGTTTATAGGCCCATTCCCGTTCGTCTAGGGCGATCCAATCATTTTTCGGCACATGCGCGATCATGCCTTCGATTTCGGACGCAGGGTCCGAAACTGCCGTCAGAAAGGCGACCGGTCGCAGGTCAGTGTGTCGCCACGCGCGCCGCCAGCCTTTTAGCCGGGCAGGATGCGGATCGGGAAAGTCGTGCGTCGAAAGGTTCACAAGGCTGCCGTAGCCAAAGAAATAGGGATCTGCCATGGGCCTGTGCGTCCTTTCCTGACGATTGATGTATGTCAAACCGCTTTTATGCCGGACATGCAATAAGTCTGCATCTTGAAACTTGGGAGGTCACGATGCGGATAACCAAACGGACGAACATTGCGGTACGGCTGCTGATGTATTGTGCAGCTCATCAGGATAGGCTGGTTACCAAGTCCGAGATTGCCGAAGTCTGCAATATTTCCGAGAACCATCTTGCGCAGGTCATCAATCAGCTAAGCCAGTTGGACTATCTTAGCACCCAACGCGGTCGTAACGGTGGTATGGTTCTGGCGCGTTCGGCCGAACAGATCCGGATCGGATCGGTGTTTCGTGATGTCGAAGGCAACCTGCCGCTGGCTGAGTGTTTTGCGGATGCCGACAACACCTGCCCATTGACGGATGCATGTCGATTGCGGATGGCGCTTCAGGACGCGGCTGAGGTCTTCTATGCCTCACTGGACGAGATCACGCTCGACGCCCTGATCTGCGACAACGATCCTTTACTGCAGATACTGCAACCGGTTACCTGCGCGCGCGCCGGTTAATCGCTGGCACGCAGGATGCGGGCTGGGCGGACGGCCAGGGGTCGCAGAGCAAAGATCAGCCCCGCGCCAAGCGTCACGATGATGCCCGCCAGAACAATTCCGATTGCGGACGGCCAGATCACCGAGAATTTCGTGTCGAAAATATAGGTGGCAACGGCCCACCCACCCAGGATGCCGGTCAGCAGCGCAACGCCACCTGCGGCCGTACCCAACAGCGCGGCGCGCAGGGCAAAGCTGAACAGGATGCGCTGCCGGTCCGCGCCTAGTGTTTTGAGGATTGCGGCCTCATATCGGCGCGCGGGTTCCCCGGCCGCGGCAGCACCGATGAGGACCAAGAAGCCGGTCAGCAGAGAAATACCCGCGCCATAAGACGTGGCCGCTGCGATGCCCGCCAGCAGGCCCGAGACGCGGTCAATCGCATCGCGCACCCGGATCGCCGTTATGTTAGGGAACTTCCCGGCCAAATCGCGCAGAATTGCAGTTTCGGCCTGTTCTTCGGCATAGACCGTCGCGATGAAACTGTGCGGGGCACCTGCAAGGGCCGATGGATTCATCGACATGATAAAGCCCATACCGGCGTTCGAGAAATCAACCTCGCGCGTTGATGTGAGTTCTGCGGTAATGTCCCGGCCCAAAATGTTCACGGTCAGTTGGTCGCCGAGCTTCAGGCCCATTTCTTCCGCTTCCTCGGCTGCGAAACTCACCTGTGGGGTACCGGTATAGTCATCGGCCCACCATTCGCCCGAGGTGATGCGTGCGTTTTCGGGCGGACGGACGGAATAGGTGACGCCCCGGTCGCCATCCAGAACCCAATGATCGCCTGCCATTTCGCGGGCGGGTTTGCCGTTGATCTGTGTGATGATCCCCCGCAGCATCGGTGCGCTTTCGATCCGGCTGACGCCGGGGTCGGTGGTCAACCTGTCGTTAAATCCCGGCATCTGGTCCTTCTGGATGTCGACGAAGAAGTAAGACGGGGCAACGTCCGGCAAGTTGCCGGAAATTGCATTGCGCAAGGTGCCGTCGATCTGTCCAACGGCCGCCAGAACCGAAAGCCCAAGACCCAGAGACAGTACAACGGATGCAGCGCCCTCTCGCGGGTCGGAAATGGCCGACAAGGCCCACCGAAGGGCCGGACGCCCGCGCGCTGATGGGGCGCTAAGTCGAGCCAGCCGGCGCACCGCATAGGCCGCAGCGGACAGCAGCAGCAACGCGCCCACCAACCCTCCGGCGGTCCAGAACGTCAGGCGCGCCGAGCCGCTGAACCAGGCGGCTGACGCGATCAGCAGCGCGAGGCCGAAACCAGTTGCGATGAGGTATACCCCTCGCGGAACCGCATGCGCCGAGGTCAGAGCATCCCGAAACAGCGTCGCTGCGCGGACGTCTTCGGTGCGGGCAAGGGGCCAGAGCGTGAACAGAAAGGCCGTCAGTAAACCGTACAACGCTGCTTCGGCAAGCGGCGCCGGATAAAACGAGAAAACTGCGGGTACAGGCAGCCGGGCTTCAATCAAGGGGGCCAGCAGCAGCGGCAGCAACCCGCCCAAGGCAAGGCCCAGCAAGATCCCGATCCCCGACAGGACACCGATCTGGATCATGTAAGTTTGGAATATTGTCGCCTTGTCAGCGCCCAGTGTGCGCAATGTCGCGATGGTCTCTGTCTTTTGGGACAGATAGGCGCGCACGGCCGCGGAAACTCCGATGCCGCCGACTGCAAGGCCTGATAACCCGACCAGAACCAGAAATGCGCTGAGCCGCCCGACGAATTCCGCAATCCCCGGCGCTCCGTTGCGAGCATCGGTCCATCGCATACCGGTGCCCTCAAAATTCTGACGCGCTTCTACCGCTAGATCTTGCAGATCGGTTCCTGATGGCAGGGCCAGGCGGTATTTGGTGGAAAACAGAGTTCCCGGGGCCAACAGGCCGGATGCTTGCAAGTCTTCGGTCCGCACCAGCGTGCGAGGGCCCAGACCAAAGCCATCTGCCGCCCCGTCCGGTTCATGGATCAATGCGGCGGTCAGGATGAATTCCTGCGTCCCCAGTGCAAAGCGATCTCCGAAGGAAAGGCTTAGCCGATCAATAAGCGACGGGTCCATAACTGCGCCCGGAAGCCCTTGATGCGTCCCTAAAGCCGCCGACAGGGGCAGTGCAGGCTGCAAAACCGGAGATCCCAATAACGGGTACGTGTCGTCGACCGATTTGACCTGAGTCAGCGCGCGTTGCGTTTCAGCGTCCTGATCGGCAACGGCCATTGAGCGAAAATCGACCACTTCAGAGACAGCTGTTCCGGTCTGGTCCATCCAGGCGCGTTCGTCATTTGTAGCAAACCGGTAGGTGAATTCCAGTTGCGCATCCCCGCCCAACAGGGCCGCGCCTTCTTCGGCCAATCCAGCCTGGATCGCGTGGCGCACCGACCCGACTGCTGCGATTGCTGCGACACCCAGCGCAAGACACGCGAGGAAAACGCGAAACCCACGCAGCCCGCCCCGAAGTTCACGGCGTGCCAGCCGCCCGGCCAGCCGAAGGCTCATTCCGCGGCCTTTTGCTGGCTGTCTTCCGAAATCCGCCCGTCGCGCAATCGCACAACCCGATCGCACCTGCGCGCCAGACTATGACTATGGGTTACAAGCACCAGAGTGGCACCGTGTTTGTCGCGCAGGCCGAACAATAGATCGACGATCGCCGCGCCGTTCGTTTCGTCCAGATTTCCTGTTGGTTCATCCGCCAGCAAAATCTGCGGACGCGGTGCGGCGGCGCGGGCCAGTGCAACGCGTTGTTGTTCGCCGCCTGACAATTGCGCCGGATAATGATCGCGGCGATGCGACAGGCCAACCGCGTCAAGTTCTGCCGCGGCGCGTTGAAACGCATCCTTGTGTCCTGCCAATTCCAGCGGCGTGGCCACGTTTTCCAGGGCACTCATGGTTGGGATCAGATGGAAGTTCTGAAAGACGACCCCCATCGCATTGCGTCTGAAACGGGCCAGAGAATCTTCATCCATGCCAGTCAGATCCTGGCCAAGGGCTGTGATCTTGCCTGCGCTTGCCTGTTCCAACCCGCCCATCAGCATCAGCAGCGAGGATTTACCGGACCCGGACGGCCCGACAAGCCCGAGCGTTTCGCCTTTTGCGACGGTCAGGGTAATATCGTGCAGGATATTGACCCGGCCGGCATTGCCATCCAGCGACAAAGCGGCATTTTGAAGCGAAAGAACAGGTGTCGTCATAGGTACTTCCAAAAGGAGGCGGTCATTTTGGGATATGGAGTGGTTCAAAAAATGCGCAAGGCTCTGACGGCTTTACTGTTTGCGTGTTGCGGCTTTGCCGCCACAGCGGAACCGTTGGTCATCGCGGCCCTCGGGGACTCGCTGACACAAGGATACGGGCTGCCGGAACAGGACGGGTTCGTACCACAGTTGGATCAATGGCTGAAGGATCAGGGCGCAGACGTGCAATTGATAAATGCCGGAGTATCCGGGGATACAACTGCGGGCGGCGCGGCGCGTGTCGATTGGACACTGACACCTGACGTGGACGCGATGATTGTGGCGCTGGGCGGCAATGACCTGCTGCGCGGTATCGACCCGGCTGTGTCGCGCGCGCACCTTGAGACAATCGTAACCTCCGCCCGGGCGGCGGAGGTTGAGGTTTTGCTGATCGGAATGCAGGCACCGGGGAATTACGGGGTCGATTACAAGCAGGCATTTGATGCGATGTACCCGGATCTGGCCAAGGCATATCAACTTGTGTTTGCAGAAAGTTTTTTTGAAGGGTTGCAGCCAAACGGCGACCCGAACGCTGTCCGGCAGTTCATGCAACCGGATGGAATTCACCCCAACAAAGAAGGCGTGGCGCGGATCGTAGCAGCGCTTGGGCCTTACGTGTTGGAGTTGGTCGAAACCTCGGCCAAGCAGGATTGAGAAGATGCCCGGGCGATTTTTTCTGACACGGCCAATGTCTGAGATCGCCCAGGCACTGAACGTCCGATGTGATGTGGACCTGCAGCCGCTGCGAAAAAACATTCAACCGGGTCAGGAATTGATCGTCCTGACTGCCCACGGCCTGACACCCATGCGATGGGGCATGATCCCGGTTGGGCGCGTCAATGCGCGCGGTCGGCCTGTGATGGAAACTATAATCAACGCCCGGTCCGAAACCGTCTTTGACAAAACCGCCTTCGACGGCGTTGGCCGGGCCGTGATTCCGGTGGACGGGTGGTACGAGTGGACGGGTGAAAAACGTCGAAAAACCGCATGGCGGATCGCCTCGGCGAATGGCTCACCTCTGTTCTTCGCTGCGATCACCGACAGTTGGCAGGCTCCGGGCGGTCTGCGCGTTGACCAATTTGCGGCTGTGACCTGCCCACCAAATGCCGATCTGGAGCCGATACACCATCGAATGGGTGTCCTGCTGGATCCTGCCGACATTCAGACATGGCTTACAGGAACCGAGGACGACGCCAAGGCGCTGGCGCAGCCTTGGCCTGACGGGTTGTTGCAGATCGAGGAGGCGACGGACGTCGACTGGTCCGGGCCGTGACCGCCTCAGACCACCGTGACCACAGTTCCGACCGGTACACGCTCATACAAGTCGATGACATGGGCGTTCAGCATCCGAATGCATCCGTTTGAGGCCGCGCGCCCGATGGTTTGCGGCTGCGTCGTTCCGTGGATACGGAAATAGGTGTCGACCCCATTCTGAAACAGGTAGAGCGCGCGTGCCCCCAGAGGGTTACCATCTCCGCCCGGTTGAACATAATCATTGTCCTTGAACTTGGCGTAAGTCAGCGGTTCACGTTCGATCATCTCGTTCGTGGGGCGCCAGGTCGGCCACTCTTTCTTGACGTCGATCGTGGCTGTGCCGGTGAACTCCAGACCTGCCTTGCCAACGCCGCACCCATAGCGGATCGCCTTGCGCGGTTCTGTGATGAGATACAGGTAGAAGGACCGTGGCGCGACCAGAAGCTGCCCCGGCAGAAATTGTTTCTTGACCCGAACGAACTGGGGCGTGGGGTCGTATTCAACGGCTTTCTTCTTGGCCGAAGCAATACCGGGTGTCAGGCCAGCGGCAGCAGATGCTGCAAGGAAAGTGCGACGTGTGAACATATCGGTTCTCTTAAGGACAACAGGAAAATCGTAAACCAGTGTCGGAATGATAACCGATCTGGTCAATCATCTGCCAAGAGTAACCGTGTTGTGATGTAATCGCAGGGACACACTTGTGTTGCAGTTTTGTCCCGCGTGATGTGAAAAGGGCAGAGGTGACCTCTGCCCTTTCATGGCCTTAGGCCAGTGCGATATCGTCGGCGCTTTCGCGGCCGTCACGACCAGCGCGCAGCTCGTACGTGACTTTCTGGTTGTCGGCCAGACCGGTCAGGCCCGAACGCTCGACAGCCGAGATGTGAACGAAGATGTCTTTGCCGCCATCTTCAGGTGCGATAAAGCCAAAACCTTTGGTGGTGTTGAACCATTTTACGGTGCCTGTGGGCATATCCGTTGTCTCCTGTTTAGTGCTGCCCACGGAGTTGCGGCAGCCCGGCGTCGTTGTCTGTATCGATAGACTGAGCGCCGGAAACGGTGACAGTGGGTCGAAATAGAAAAACGTAAGCCCCATTGATATGGCATCGGGGTGGGCGTGTGACAAGGGATTTTGTGCGTTTCGTACAAGGGTTTGAGGGCCAGTTTCCCGATTTGCACAAGAATCCGCCGACGGGTTTGGTTATTGGCTCAGCGGCCATTGATAAGGTAAAGCTATGCGATCGGGGCGCTGGATGGGCATTTAGAAACCTTTGACCAAGCTTGTGATCAGGTTGCGGCATGACGAGTTACTGCCGCATCCGAATGCCCGGAGTCAGGTACATTCCCACCGTGTCTCTGGCCGATCGATCATCGGAGCAGTTAGTGCACGAGGTGGCACATTTGCGGGCGGCCTTTGTGATGACGCAGAGAGAGCGGCCATTCTGGTGTGATGCGTTTATTGTGTTGCCCGATCATCTGCACGCGGTTTGGACCTTGCCAACGGGGATGCGGATAATTCCACACGGTGGTGGTTAATAAAAAGTCGCTTTGTGCGGGGCGTCGGCGCGTTTGGCCCGCGGAGTGGGTCGAAAGTTGTCAAACAGGAACGTGGGTATTGGCAACGCAGGTTTTGGGAGCACTGGATCCGTGATGGACGAGATTATCGCAATCACATGGCATATTGCTGGGTTAATCCCATCAAACACGGATTCGTAAACTATCCAACCCATTGGCCATGTTCGCCGATGTACCGCGATATTCGTGCGGGTCGGGTTGATCTGGAATGAAGAGGCTGCGTCACCAAAAGGAAGCTTGGGGGACCGTAGGGTCGGTGAATTCCCCCATCCTTTTTATAGTTGGATTCTTTAAAACTGAGGAATGAAAGCTGCGAGCACCCATCCCGCGCTGCCGAAAAACCTCAGTTGAGAATCCAGACAATCCGCAAAAGAAGCACCCAAAACTATCAGTAATAAATAGTGTCGTAACGTCACAATTGGGGCAGCGGCATTAGCTTTAGCTCGCAAAGCCGCATCACAAAATGACTTTTTGACGGGCTATTCAAAAATGATGCGGAGCGCGGTTTTCTTCCCCGTTGGCGCTTGATCTTTCTTTCATATGTACGCTGCACCGCTGCGGGTGGCCACTCACGGAAACACGGTCCTTGAGCCGACGTCCACCGCACGCTCGGATCGGCCCGCAGCGGAACATTGCAACGAATATTCAGTTTCAAACAATTTCGAGAAACCCAACACGCACGGGGAAAGATATGTTTTTCAAGTCGATCCTAGACCATATTTTCAAGTCAGCGGAGCAGGCAAATTCGATGCCCAAAGAGCTTGCCGGGAAAACGCAAATTGCAAATTCTGGAGCGGTTAACAAAAAAGAACTGACTGTGCTTTTTGGAGATGTTCTGAACGAGAAACAGGTTCGGAGTGGTGAAAACCAACAGCCAGTCGGCCAGTCGCAAAAGTAACTGATTACCGCCGGCTGTTGTAAGGCACAGATCGAGAACGCGCGGACAACGTGACTTATGTTGTGAGGGGCTGTCCGACCGGCTGCTTAAGGCTCACAAATGGTCTGGAGAAGCTTAGAATAATAGCCGCACACACCAGTCAAACCGTACTACAGATATCTACGCTGTTACTCATTTCAAACAGGCTATTTGAGGGCCGGAATCAAATCCGTTGGTTCCGGGCTTCAAACAAAGTTTTTACCGCGCAAACTTTTTATGCTTCAACCGCTTGGGCTCCAGCGCGTCCGGGCCCAGGCGGCGCTTTTTGTCCTCTTCGTAGTCCTCGAAGTTGCCCTCGAACCATTCCACATGGGCATCACCCTCGAACGCCAGAATATGCGTGCAGATCCGGTCGAGGAAAAAGCGGTCGTGGGAAATGACCACGGCGCAGCCGGCGAAATCGACCAGCGCGTCTTCCAACGCACGCAGGGTTTCGACGTCCAGATCGTTGGTTGGTTCATCGAGCAGCAGGACGTTGCCGCCCTCTTTCAGCAGTCGGGCCATGTGGACGCGGTTGCGCTCACCACCAGATAGCAGTGAGACCTTTTTCTGCTGATCGCCGCCCTTGAAGTTGAAGGACGAGCAGTAGGCGCGGGAATTGACCTGTGCGTCGCCCAGCTGGATGATCTCGGCGCCGCCGGTGATCGCCTCCCACACAGTGTCGTTGTCCTTGAGGTCGTCGCGGGACTGGTCGACATAGGACAGCTCGACCGTGTCGCCCAGGGTGATGGTGCCGCTGTCGGGCTGTTCCTGCCCGGTGAGCATCTTGAACAGGGTCGATTTACCGGCGCCGTTGGGGCCGATGACACCGACGATGCCGCCGGGGGGCAAGGCGAAGTCCAGACCTTCGATCAGTTGCTTGTCGCCCATGTGTTTTGATAGGCCCGCGACCTCGATCACCTTGCCGCCAAGGCGCTGGCCGTTGGGGATGACGATTTGGGCGCGGGTCAGCTTTTCGCGTTCGGACTGGTCTGCCAGCTCGTTATAGGCGTTGATCCGGGCCTTGGATTTGGCCTGACGGGCCTTCTGGCCCTGACGCATCCATTCCAGTTCGCGCTGTAGGGTCTTCTGCTTGGACTTGTCCTCGCGCGCCTCCTGCTCCAGCCGTTTGGCCTTTTGTTCAAGCCATGCGGAGTAGTTACCCTCGTAAGGCAGACCCCGACCACGGTCGAGTTCAAGGATCCAGCCGGTGATGCTGTCCAGGAAATAGCGGTCGTGGGTGACGATCAGGATGGTGCCCTTGTAGTCGATCAGGTGTTGCTGCAGCCAGGCGATGGTTTCGGCGTCCAGGTGGTTGGTCGGTTCATCGAGCAGCAGCATGTCGGGGGCCTGCAGCAGCAGTTTGCAGAGCGCGACGCGGCGTTTCTCACCGCCCGAAAGGTTGGCGATGTTGGCGTCGTCGGCCGGGCAGCGCAGCGCCTCCATCGAGACGTCGATCTGGCTGTCGAGGTCCCAAAGGTTCTGGCTGTCGATCTCGTCCTGCAGTTTGGCCATCTCATCAGCGGTTTCGTCGCTGTAGTTCATCGCCAGTTCGTTATAGCGATCAAGGATCGCCTTCTTTTCGGCCACGCCCAGCATGACGTTTTCACGAACGCTGAGGGTTTCATCCAGTTTCGGTTCCTGCGGCAGATAGCCGACCTTGGCACCCTCGGCGGCCCAGGCCTCGCCGGTGAAGTCCTTGTCGAGGCCCGCCATGATCTTCATCAGCGTCGATTTACCGGCGCCGTTGACGCCGACAACACCGATTTTCACGCCGGGCAGAAAGCTCAGGTGGATGCTTTCAAAGCACTTCTTGCCACCGGGATAGGTCTTGGAGACACCCTGCATGTGGTAGACATATTGATAGGCGGCCATGTCGCGTCCTCTGGGTCGGGGAAATCAGGTTGGGCGGGGTGATAGCGGAGGTATCTCGGAGGGGCAAGCGGCGGCTGACATACATATTTACTATCAAAAATGATTACTTATCTATTTCCGAACATCAATTGCGGAGGCGGATTTGTATTCTTTTGACACCTTGATTGATGAATTAAAAGGCGATCTTGATATACTCTCTCGTTACCAAGTTTCACCCAACCATGAGTTCCCCTCTCAGCATGAGATAAGGTAGATACTGGCGCCAATCTTGAGAAAATGGATGTGCGACAACGGTATGAATCCTGTTCATAAAGAGCTTGGCGGCCAACAATCTATGTTTAGTGTTCCAGACCATTCTGGATTTGTGAATGAGGCTAAAATTAAAAAGGCAATAAACAAATGGTTTGCCGCGGTTCCGGTTCCGCTTGGCCTCGCGGTTGAGGTGCAATTCATAAAAGATGCTGAGGTAACGTCACGATGTAAGAAAGGCGATACTATCTATGACTTGAATGCGTTCAGGGTACAAAAAGTTGGGTATTCTTCAGGAAAATTCATTACGCGGGAAGAAATAGCACGCTTTGTGGCAGACAAGATGGGCGGCACTCATACGCAATCTCAAGCAAAACCCGTCAAAGACGTTAGAAAATTGAGCTTCTTAGATTTGGTGATGGTTGCGATCCACAGTGAGGGCAAAATTGTGGAAAAAGGAGGCAATCCAACGGAAGACCAACGCAAGCTATGGCAGCAGTCCGGCTACAACGTTTACTCTTGTTTACATTTGAACATCTTAGACAGCGCACATAGATTTTACAATGGCGTGAACGAGTAATTGCAGCGTAATTCTTGAGTTCTGAATTGTAGATCGCGCGAGGTTTCGAGAACGATATGCTAAGCGATTTGATATCAAGTTGGGCCCAGCCTGGTCGCGTGGAATGGATCGGCCTTAGACCGGATCGGCGGGCTGGACTGGTGGTCGCGGATGAGGAAGGCATGATCTCCACCAATGGGCTTGATGGCGACCGGGGCCGCGCAGGCAAGCGGGCGGTGACCCTGATCCAGCATGAGCATCTGGCGGCGATTGGGTCGTATCTCGGGCAGGGACCTGTTTCGCCCGATATCCTGCGGCGCAATCTTGTTATCTCGGGAATCAATCTGGCCGCCCTTAAGGGGCGCGAAGTTCAGATTGGCGAGGCGACCCTACGCTTTACCGTTATCTGCGCGCCGTGCAGCCGGATGGAGGAGGCGCTGGGCAAAGGCGGCTATTCCGCCGTACGGGGGCATGGTGGTTGGTGCGCCGAGGTGGTGCGGCCGGGGCGGGTCACGTTGGGCGGTGAGGTTCAACCGGTTGATTGACAACGTTGTCCAGTTCTGAACATCAGCAAGGCATGGATCGTTTTAGTATTCCATACGCGCGGCCCGGGCAGGTCATCGGGCTGTTCGGTGGGTCGTTTGACCCGCCGCACCAGGGGCATGTGCATGTCACGCTTGAGGCGATGAAGGCGTTTGGACTGGATCGGGTGTGGTGGCTGGTGTCTCCGGGCAACCCTTTGAAGGCGCGGGGGCCTGCGCCGCTTGCGCAGCGAATGGCGGCGGCGCGCGGGCTGATGCAACACCCTGGGGTCGAGGTGACGGATATCGAGACGCTCACCAGGACGCGCGCAACAGCGGATACGTTGGCCGAACTGCGGCGTCTTTATCCCAAAGTGCGGTTTGTCTGGATCATGGGCGCGGATAATCTGGCGCAGTTCCATAAGTGGAAGAATTGGCGGTTGATCATGGACAGCGTGCCTGTCGGAGTGATTGCGCGCCCCGGCGACCGGATTTCTGCGCGAATGTCCCCTACTGCGCGGCTTTACGCCAAGTACCGCATAGATGGGCAGGCGCGGCGTCTGCTGGGGCGCGCCGATGCGCCCGCGTGGTGTTTCGTGAACGTACCGATGGTCGATGTAAGTTCCAGCCAAATCCGGGAGCGCGGTGGTTGGGGCACTGAGGTGTTGCCGGAATAGCCCCATGCGCGCATAATCTATATCTGTGGTTGTGCGTATTTAATCTGTGAGATTTTATTCGACTTATGACTGATCGATTTTCTCGACGTGTATTTTTAGCAGGGCTGGGGGCGGCTTTGATCCCCTCTGCTGTGCTGGCCGAGGCGCCTTTGGTCTCGTTGCGCCCTCAATTGCGAGGCGACGTACCGACCGGGGTCGAGCGGCTTGTCCAAGCGGCCGGGCTGCGTGGTGAGGTGGTGTTCGCGGTGGCGGATGCAACAACGGGCACGCAGCTGGAAGAGTTCAGCGGCGATCAGGGGCTGCCGCCGGCAAGCGTGGCAAAGGCGCTGACAGCTCTTTATGCGTTGGATGTCTTGGGATCGGACTACCGGTTCGAGACCGCCCTGATGGCGGATGGACCGATCGAAAATGGTATCCTGAAAGGTGACTTGATCCTTGTGGGAGGTGGCGACCCGCTGCTGGACACCGATGCGTTGGCCAATATGGCAGCGAATTTGCGCGAGGCTGGGATTTCCGAAGTTCAGGGTGCGTTCAAAGTATACGAGGGGGCGCTGCCCTATGTGTTCAGCATTGACCCGGGGCAGCCGGATCATTTGGGCTATAGCCCTTCCATCAGCGGCATATCGTTGAATTTCAACCGGGTGCACTTTGAGTGGAAACGTGATGGTACCCGTTATGACGTGTCCATGGATGCGCGCAGCGCGCGGTACAAACCGTCGGTCGATGTGGCCTCTATGCAGATTGAGAAACGAAAAGCGCCTATCTACACCTATGAATCCAGCGCGCGGCAAGACCGCTGGACCGTGGCGCAAGGGGCGCTTGGGACTGGTGGGGCGCGGTGGTTGCCGGTGCGCAAGCCTGCGCTTTATGCGGGGGATGTGTTCAGGACGCTGGCGCGCGCTAATGGGATCCAGTTGGGTCGCGTACAGGTCATGCGCGAAGCCCCGCATGGAACCCTGCTTGTGGTGCATCACAGTGATCCGCTGGACAGTATCTTGCGCGGCATGTTGAAGTATTCGACCAACCTGACGGCTGAGATGGTTGGTATGGCGGCCTCGCAAGCGCGCGGCGCTAATTTGAAAACATTGGCGGACTCTGCGGCCGAAATGAACCGTTGGGCGACCGAGACATATGGCGTGACGGGGATCGCGATGGTGGACCACTCGGGTCTAAGCGATGCGTCCCGAATGGCACCGGGCGCTTTGGTGACAGCACTGGTCGCGGCGAAACAAGCGGACGCATTGAAACCATTGCTGAAAAAATTCACCCTTGCGGACAGTCAGGGGCGGCCGGTCAAAGATCACCCGATCAAGGTCGATGCCAAGACCGGTACGCTGAATTTCGTTTCTGGTCTTGGCGGTTTCATCACAACGCCGGACGGCTCCGAATTGGCCTTTGCCATTTTCACCGCTGATGTCGATCACCGGGCCACGATCCCGCGCGCGCAGCGCGAACGACCGCAAGGCGCGCGAAGCTGGAACAATCGCTCGCGCAAACTCCAACGCGCACTGATCGAGCGCTGGGGGTCTATGGCCGGAAGCTAAGATCAGGTGGTGTGACGTGCCCGCGCGCCGCGTTCGATTGCGGCGGCATGCAGGCGATCAATGCTCAGCTCGTAACGAATTTCTTCAAGAAGGCGCAGCTCGGATTCCGCCAACGAGCCGTCTGCGGCGGCCACATCACACGCCAGTGCATAGGCGGTTTCGTTCAGCCGTTCGGGCAGGTTGTCGCGGATCAGGCCGAACAGGGCGTCCAGCCCGTCCTCTTGTTCAAACAGGTCAAACACGGTTTGCGAAACGCGGCGGGTTCGGTCGATGTCATACTCGGCAAAAACCGGCAGCATATTGACCGCGCCTTCGATCTTGACCAGCTCAGCGGTGCGGATGGTCTCATCAGACGCAGAGATTGCAACCATGATCGCAACAAGGCAATCCTGTGGGGACATTGGATGGGGTACTTGTTCGGTCATGGTGTCGTCCTGATTAGGCTTTCTGCGTCAGCACGATAGGTGGGCAAGCGGGCAGGTTCAACGGGTTTCGCTTCGGCGAGGCTAGAGAATGGGCAAAGGACCGCGCGTTTTGGTTTGTCGCAATACAAAATTGCTGCGCGTGTCGCGCACAAGCCCGGATTTCAAAAGCCGCTGCATAATGAAGTGCTCAAGCTCTTCCGGCGTCTTGGCATAGACTTTCAGTATGAAATCGTGATCCCCGGTGATTGAGGCGCACTCGACGATCTGAGGTTCGGTTTCAATCAGGCGCAGGAACGCGTTGATGCTGTCCTCCTGATGCTCGCGCAAAGCCACGTGAACGTAGGCTATGGCGTTCAACCCAACAGACTTGGCGCGTACCTGCGCGGTATAGCCGGAAATGATACCAGCGGCCTCAAGGTCACGCACACGCCGCCAGCACTGCGAAGCGGATAACCCCGTGCGATCCGCAAGGTCCTGCATGGATTGACGGCCATCCATCTGAAGTTCTTGCAAAATGGCAATATCGGCGGGTTGAAGGGTTTGTCTCATAAATCATGACTCAATGATATGTATTTGCCAAAATACTGGAATTCACCCGTTATTCCAAAGCAAATTCTTCAACCAGATGGCGTATTCTTTTCATTAGGGAGGAAAAGTGATGCCCAAGTCGACCAAATACGCCGCCAAGGTTGCCGATGCGCGCGGCCATATCGCGTATACGCCGGAAGAGGATGCTGTTTGGGCCGACCTCTACGCGGCCCAACAGGAAAACGTTCAGCGCTATATGGCGCGGGACTACCTGGACGGGCTGCAGCGGCTGGACCTGCCAAAAACCACCGTGCCGTCCTGTGCCGATATCTCTGAACGGCTTCTGGATATGACCGGCTGGCGGGTGCAACCGGTGCCTGCGCTGATCGGGTTCAAGACTTTTTTCGGCATGCTAGCAGACAGGGTCTTTCCCGCCGCATCCTTTATCCGCTCACGCGAAGATTTCGACTATATCGAAGAGCCTGACATCTTTCATGAGATATTCGGTCATACGCCCCTGCTGAGCGATTCCCGCTTTGCGGCTTTCAGCCATGCCATTGGGAAGGCCGGGGTACAGGCCAGCGACAAGGATTACTCTTGGCTGATCCGGCTGTACTGGTTCTCAATCGAATTTGGACTGCGCCGTCAGGACGGTCAAATCAAGGCGTTGGGCTCAGGGCTTGCATCTTCGCCGACCGAGCTGGTCTATGCCGTCGAGAGCGATATCCCCGATCGGGACCCGTTCGACATTATGACAATCCTGCGCACCCCCTATCGGATCGACATGCACCAGATGGGCTATTTCGTGTTAAACTCACCTGAGGAGCTGTTTGCGGCCGCCGAACGTGATCTGTTGGCGGATGTGCATAAGGCCCAATCCTTAGGATTGTTGCCCAATAAGTTCCCACCAAAAGCAACCGCAGCGGAGTAAACGGATCATGACCACATCAGGAGAAACCTGCAGTCTGTCGGACCGTACTTGTGTGCCCTGTTCCGGCGGCGTCCCGGCTTTGACACGCGATGAGGCCAACACCCACATAGCCGAGCTTTCGTCGGACTGGCAACTGGATGCAGACGCAATGATGCTGAGCCGACATTTCAAGTTCAAGGGTTTTGCCAAAGCAACTTATCTAGCAAATCTCTGCGCATGGTTGGCTGATCAGCAAGGGCATCATCCTGATGTCAGCTTCGGTTGGGGATATGTGGACGTCAAACTGACGACCCATGAAATTGGTGGCCTGAGTGAGAATGACTTTATCTGGGCTGCCAAACTGGATCAGTTGACCGCTTAAATAGGCCAATCCATCAGGAAAAACAGCGCGCTTTATTGACTCATGCTGCACCGGCACAATAGGAGGGGTCGGTCGGTTGCATCGGGCGACCGACACTGTTTTTCCCGATGGAGCAAATCTGATGTCTGAACTGCGTGAAACCGCATTGTCGTCCAAGGCCTGGCCTTTTGAAGAGGCGCGCCGGTTGCTCAAACGCTATCAGAAAGGGGCTCCGGAAAAGGGATACGTGCTGTTTGAGACGGGTTACGGTCCGTCGGGTCTGCCCCATATCGGTACGTTTGGCGAAGTTGCGCGAACGACGATGGTTAAACGCGCGTTTGAGGCGCTGTCGGATATTCCCACCAAACTGATCTGTTTTTCGGACGATCTTGACGGCATGCGCAAGGTGCCCAGCAACGTGCCCAACGCCGAGATTTTGGAACAGCATTTGCAGCGCCCGCTGACCTCGGTGCCTGATCCGTTCGGCACGCATGACAGCTTTGGCGAGCACAACAACGCAATGCTGCGCCGTTTTCTGGACACCTTTGGGTTCGAGTATGAATTCTACTCGGCCAAGGAATTCTACGAGTCAGGACGGTTTGACGAGATCCTGAAGCGTGCGGTTGAGCGTTATGACGAGATCATGGCGATCATGCTCAAAAGCCTGCGTGACGAACGTAAGCAGACCTATTCGATCTTCCTGCCGCTGCACCCCGAAAGCGGGCGAGTCATGTATGTGCCAATGAAAAAGGTCTGTGCTGAGACCTACACCGTGACCTTTGACGATGAGACTGGCAAGGAATGGACCGTTCCTGTCACGGGCGGAAACGTCAAGCTGCAGTGGAAGCCGGATTTCGGCGCGCGTTGGGCTGCGCTGGGCGTTGATTTCGAGATGTACGGCAAGGAACACGCCACGAACGAAAAGATCTATGACGCGATCTGTCGTGCGCTGGGTGGCTGCGCGCCCGAGCATTTCTCGTATGAACTGTTCCTGGACGAAAACGGTCAGAAGATTTCCAAATCTTCGGGCAATGGCGTGTCGATCGACGAATGGTTGACCTATGCGCCGACCGAAAGCCTGACTTACTTCATGTATCAAAAGCCCAAGACGGCCAAGCGGATGCATTTTGATGTGATCCCGAAAGCCTATGACGAGTATCATCAGCAATTGCGGGCCTATCCGGGGCAGGATCTGAAGGCACAGCTGAACAATCCCGTCTGGCATATTTACGGTGGGAACGTTCCGGAATCCACCTTGATCGTGCCATTCGCGATGCTGCTGAACCTGGCGTCTGTGTCCGGGGCCGAGGACAAAGAGGCGCTGTGGGGCTTTATCCGTCGCTATGCGCCCGAGGCCACGCCCGACACCCACCCTGACCTGGATCAGGCTGCGGGCTTTGCCGTGCGTTATTTCAACGATTTCGTCAAACCCACCCGCCAGCACCGCGCGCCGACCGATCAGGAACGCGAAGCGCTGGAGGCTTTGAAAGCCGCGCTTGAGGCCTATGATGGTCCGGTTGATGACGAAGCGCTGCAATCGGTGGTGTATTCCATCGGACGCGAGCGGTTCGACCCGATGCGCGGATGGTTCACTGCGCTTTATGAGGTGCTGCTGGGTGCCTCGCAGGGTCCACGCTTTGGCGGGTTTATTGCCCTTTACGGCGTGCCCGAAACCATCGCACTGATCGACAAGGCTTTGGCCGGGGATCTGGCCTGATTTGACCTGAAACCGCATGGGGCTACTCTTTCAACAGGAGGTGGCCCCATGCGTCGTTTACTACTTGCTGTTTCGCTCAGTGCCGGACTGGCCACGGGCGCGTTCGCCCAAAGTGCCGAGATCGAGGCAAATATTGCGGCGCAGATACAGGCATTCAAGGCAGATGATTTTGCCACTGCCTTTACCTTCGCAAGCCCCAACATCCAGAGCTTTTTCGGAACGTCCGAGAACTTCGGAGCCATGGTACGCAATGGCTATCCCATGGTTTGGAGGCCTGCTGATGTTCGCTTTCTGGAACTGCGAGAGGTTGCTGGTGCATTGTGGCAGAAGGTCATGATCACGGATGGCAATGGGCAAGTGCACGTTTTGGATTATCAGATGGTTCAGAAGGAAAACGGCTGGAAGATCAATGGTGTGCAACTTCTGGGCAACTCAGATCCGGCCGCGTGATGCAACACCACCGTCACGGTGATATGAGCGGCGGTTAATCCCTATTCGGCACTCAGACTTTTGCGTTCGGGCAGCCCCGGATACTGGGTTTGAGCGCGCGGCGACCTGCTGCGGGCGATTGGGAAAGGGATTTCTATGAACAAGGCAATCACCGACGGCATCGTCTTCATGCCGCCTGCTTTCGCGAATGGTCTGAGCGTATGGTCCAGAGGCGACGGGACACCGGGTTCGCCAACCTATGACGGGGCACCGAATGGGGCATTCGTTCCGGCAGACCCGGATTTCGGCGGCTGTCTGGAAATCCTGAAAGTGTAGGCCACGCAACAGCTTCGCTATATGGGACAGACGCCCCTGATCCCGGGATGCTATTTGAAAATCAAAGCACGTGTCAAAGCCATCAGCGGTCCCTTGCCGCAGGTTCGTATTGCGGCCTGGGCTGGCGGGGCAGGTGACCTGCAGGTAAACGGTGTGGTCGATCAGGGACCGGTCACGCAGCTTTCGGGTTACGGCACCGTGCATGAAATCACGGCCATCGTTGGCAATGGTCAACGCTCGGGCGTCGACATGCCCTGGGGCGTTGCAGCGCTCTATGGGCATTTCGGCCTGAATATCGATGGTGCCAATGGTTCGCTCGTTCGGGTCGATGATATCGAGATCACCGATGTCACCAGCATCTTCCTGCGCGAAATGATCAGCACTGTCGACGTGCGTGACTATGGTGCAATCGGCGACGGCGTCACCGACGATTCCGTAGCGTTCGAAGCAGCGGATCAGGCGGCTGGCGGTCGCCGGATTTATGTTCCGAAGGGCACCTATTTGCTGGCGCAGAACACGTCGATGTCGTCCGAAATGGATTTTGAGGGCACCATCACCATGCCTGACGACAAGATGTTATTGCTGACAAAGAACTTCGACCTTCCAGCGTATATCGCAGCATTCGGGGACGAGGAGCTGGCGTTCAAAAAGGCGTTTCAGGCATTGTTGAACAATTCGGATCATGAATCGCTCGACCTGGGTGGGCGCAAAATCTCGGTCACAGCGCCAATTGACATGGCCGCTGCCGTTCCGAACCGGCAGGGCGGTTTTTCGACCCGGCGCATCATCCGTAACGGGCAGTTCGATGTCAAAAGCAGCGCGGCCTGGGATACCGAAACCTTCACCTCGGTCGCAACCTACAACCCGGCGGATTCGACCAAGCTGACCAATGTGGAGAACATCGCCAACATTCCGGTTGGCGCGCTGGTGCAGGGCAATGGTGTTGGGCGTGAAATCTATGTGCGCTCCAAGGATGTCGGTGCCGGAGAGATCAGGTTGAATGACCCGCTTTTTGATGCGGCGGGGACGCAAAACTTCACGTTCCAGTCGTTCAAATACCTGTTGGATTTCAGCGGTTTCAGTACGTTGCGCAGATTTGGCATGGAAGAGATCGAATTTCAGTGCAACGGTCGCAGCAGCGCGATCCGGCTGGCGCCGTCTGGCAGTACTTTTGCGGTGACGAATTGCTTTATAAGCCGGCCGAAGGATCGAGGCATCACCTCGCACGGGACCGGATGTCAGGGGATGCTGATCGACAATTGCCAGTTCCTGTCGACCGAAGAATCCTTCAACGTGTCCGACCGCAAATCCATTGCGTTGAATGCCAATGCAAACGATATCAAACTACGGCACAATCGCGCCGTGCGGTTTCTGCATTTTGCTGTGCTGGCCGGATCCAACAACCTGATCTTAGGCAACCACTTTTTCCAGGGTGACAACATCCCGCAAGGTATCCGCAGCGCCGGGTTGATCATGACCGGGACCTATAACAGCTCGACCATTTCCGAGAATTATGTCGATAACTGCTTTGTCGAATGGACCAATGAACGGGATGCAAACCCGGTCTACACGAGCGGGTATTCCTTCAGTTCGATGACCATTTCGGACAACATCTTTTATGCCAGCGAAGTCGCGCCGTGGTTCAGTCAGATCGTCATTCGCCCTCATGGGGCCGGGCATTACCTGAACGGCGTGGTCGTGACCGGGAACAAATTCCGTTCAAGCAGTGGTCGCATCGACCGGGCCGACCGGGTCGATACCAGTTTTGCCGATCTGAACCATTCGGCGCATCTGAACGTGATTTTCGAAGACAACACGTTCAATGGCATCAACGCAAAGGTGGAGAACCCGTTGCGGATCCGACGCTCGCAACAATCGGCATCCTCGGTTTGGACCATTCCTTCTGACGGCCGGCTGCCCTTTGGCGGCAAGGCACGCGGGTGCGATGCGGTTACGGTGCTGGGGCCGCTCAGAAATGCGGGCGGGCAGATCGTTCACGCCATGCCCTATGTCGAGCTAGAGCAGGGCGCAATTCAAGATACTATCCAACTACGTTGGCCTTTGCCTGTCAGCGGATCGGTGTCGGCCATCATGCGCATGGAATACTAAGCGGCGCGTGCCACAGGCGTTCTAGAACGTATTCCAGATTGCCAGCCTGATGCCCGAATTTTTGCGGGCATCATTGCGCTCCAAGCCTAGAACCCACGTGGTGGGGCTGTCCTTGGTGCGGATCATGATCGAAGGCTTGATCCTCCAGTGCAGGGGTTGGTCGCCTTGGTACGCGGTTTCGATCTGCAGCAGGGGGTTAATAAGCCGCGGGGATAACAGGCCTGCAGTAAGGTCCAACTTGCGATATACTGCATCATGCGTTCGAAACTCCAGCGCAGCATCAATGGCGATCCAGCCATTGCCCCAGCCGGTTTGAAACCCCTTGCCGTACGAAAGCGTGGCTTTGTACAAGGCCCAAGCTCGCATCTGGCGATGATGGGCTCCGATTGCAATCTCGGCAGCAAAGCGCCCTGCCTTTTCGAATTCGGCGACAGGCAAGCGGGCAAACACCAGAGCATGCCCATAAATGTCGCGGTGCTCTTCAACGTCCAGGCCAAGCGTTAGCTTCTCTCGCAACCCGTACTCAGCATAAAATGACCCTTTGTAGTCGTATCCGTAATCCGGTTCTTTAAACGCCGTTACGGCAGTCGATACAAAAGCTGCGCCCTTATCTCGCAACCAAGCACCAGACCAGGCTGGCGAGGCTGCTAAGAGCAAAATCAGAATGATCGAAACCCGGCGCATGCGCGCAGCTTCTGTCAGCATGGTTAACGGATCGTTACGATTTGGCCCAAATCTGCAGGAACTTCATGCCGCTGAATGGCAAAGGAAACACAAGACCTTTTTAAAACCTATGTTAGGTTTGAAACAGATAGAGGAGAATCCAGATGCCGAAGATTGCCAAAGATACCAGCGTCCAGACAGTTATCACGACCTTTGAAATGACGCCCGGCACTTGCCAGGACCTGCTGGAAGCTCTGACGGATGCTTATGCGGAATTCATCTCGAAACAGCCCGGATTTGTCGCCGCGGGACTGCACGTGAATGACGCGCAGACGCGGATCGCCAACTATTCGCAATGGGAACGCCGCGAGGACTTTCTGGCCATGCTGCGCACCACGGAAATGCGCAACCGCAATCGGCAGATTAACGAGCTGTGCAAAAGTTTTGAGCCCGTGATGTATGAGGTGGCCGGGACCTTTGGTGGAGCCTGATCTGAATCAATGCCTAACGGCCTGAGATAGTGCAGGCTTCAGGCGTGAAAACGGAGGTGCGCGTCATGTATCACAATATTCTTGTCCCCATTTCCTTTGATGCCGAAAGGGATATCTCGGGGCCGTTGAAGCTGGCCGAAATACTGGCGACATCGGATGCACAGGTCACGTTGCTGCACGTGGTCGAGCATATTCCGAGCTACGCCATTTCTTACATGCCGCCCGAGTATCTGGCCGAAGCTCGCAAGGCGCTGCAGATGGAACTGGACGCGCTTGCGGAAAAACTGCCCAACGCCAAAGGTGTTCTGGTCGAGGGCCATTCGGGCCGGACAATTCTTGATTGGGCGGCCGAACAAAAGCCCGACCTGATTATCATGGCGTCTCACCGCCCGGGGATGCAGGATTTGTTGCTGGGCTCTACGACCAACCATGTGGTGCGCCATGCGGCGTGCGCCGTTCATGTGGTGCGCTGATCGGTCCAGATATCGGTTGGGGCAAGGCGCCATGCGTTGCCAAAGCCGCCGTTCAAAATCGCATCGGAAATGGTGAACGTGACAAATCCGAAATCGGTGAAGTCCGCATAGAGCTTGGCCTTGGGCCTCAGGCTCAGATACTGCGCGCGCAGCGCGGCGTGTTTCTCTGTCCCTCTGGCGACGAACTGCGCGTTGGCATGCAGCGTCAGCCTTGGGTGCGTCAACGGATCGCCTGTATTACCGGGTTCACCAATCAAAAGGGCACAGGCCGGATTGGTGGTCAGTGCCCGGGTGTGGTCGGCCAGGGTTGAGATCAACGAGACCGGCCGGCCCCAATCATCCGTTGCAAGAGCTACGCGCGACACAGAAGGTAACGTCGTATCGGCGTGCAACACAGCCAGCGCGCCGAACGTCGCGTTTTCGATCAGGTCGCGAGCCATTTGGCAGGCTGTGTCATCAACCGGGCGATACGGGTCGGTTTTGGTCATCGGTGTTTTAGCCTTGGGGATTCATCCGGACGCAACATTATCCGCATTACGACCCGTGCGCGAGGGGTCGTACAGGTCTCGATTTTGCCGCAAAGCCGATTTAAGTGTCCGGTATGGCGCTCAATGATTCCGAGCAGGGCTCGAATAAGAAAAACTCAAGAGCCGCAGCGCGACATCGGCGCGCGGATGCGCTGCGCAGACGGGCGCTCTCGCCTTTTCGTATCATCGTCATGATCCTCATGTTGCCCGCCACCACCGCGGCGATTGCGGTGGGTGTCTTTTTGCGGATATCCGAATTCGAAGGTCCCGATGCCCTGTTGCATCTGGTGGCCTTGGCTGGCTGCCAGGCCGCCGAAGCCTTGGTGCCAGGGCCGTACTGGGACGGTGAGCCGGGATATCACGCGCGCAACGATACGGATGGAGATGGTGTTGCCTGCCTGGCGACGGCTCCTCAGTTCGCCCCCCCCCAACCGGCTGCGGACCCTCAACCAGCTGCGGCGGCGCCTCAGCGGCAAGTGGGTACGGCCAAGTTCGTCCGGCCCTGATCACCTCGACCCGAAACATTAAAATCTATGCTATAGTACACGTGACGCGCCAATTCGGCCGTCAGTGGGGGATTTCGCCCTGAAAGGGAGAAAAATCATGTTTGCACGTATTACGCAGTTCAAAATGAAGCCTGGCATGCGGGATGCTGCCGAGGCCAAAATGAATGAATTGAAAGACCAGATTATGGGCATGGAAGGCATGCACAGCTTTACCAATGTCATGAATGAAGACGGCACCGGTTTTGTCGTTGCAGTTGTCCAAAGCGAGGAAACATCAAACGCAAACGCATCCAAAGTGGCCAAGCTTTGGGGCCATTTCGCCGAATTTCTGGAAGGCCCACCATCCCCTGCGGGGTTTGATGTGGTGGTTCACTGGGACAAGGGATAAAACCTCGCCCAGCGCTTGCCAAACCACACCCAATCGCCAAAATTGGGCTGATGACCCGCGATGAATTCAACAGCTTTTGTGCCAACCTCAAAGCCACCAGCCATGTGGTGCAATGGGGCAATGCGGATGTATGGAAAGTAGGCGGCAAGGTTTTTGCGCTCTGTGGCTGGAACGACGGCAAGGATGCTTTCACTTTCAAAGCAACCGATCTGGCTTTTGAGGTGCTGGGCAGCGAACCCGGCATCCGCCCAGCGCCTTATCTGGCGTCACGGGGCATGAAATGGCTGCAGGTCTATGACGAACGCGGCATGAGCGATGCGTCGCTGCGCGAGCATATAGTGACGTCCTACGAGTTGGTCGTGGCCAAGCTGACCAAGAAATTGCGGGCGGAATTGGGTGTTTAGCCCTTCATCGCCTGCAGCAATTCCAGCAGTTGTTTTCGGTCGCCGTCATCCGTGTAGTCACCGGTGGCCAGACGTTCGGCAATGCGCAGGCGCAGGCGTTCCTGCTGGGTGCGCACCTCTTCGCCGGCGGTCTCAGCCAGAGTTTTCATGATCATCGCCACCGCCTGTTGCCGCTTGGTAGTGGGGTTGGCGATGTAATCGACCAAGCTCTGCTGACCGGAATCGAGGATGTTTTCGGCCAGATCGCGCAGCTGGTCCCCATTGGGCAACAGCGGGGCGGGGGCATCCTCGGGCGGCAAGATTTCCGGCACGCTGCGTGGGGTTTCGGCCAATGCGTTTGCACCGTCGACAAAGGCCTCGGTGATCATTCGCGTGATCTTGATGGCGCGCGGGTCCTTGAACAGGGCCGAGGCGATGGCCACGCCGTAATCCGTATAGACCCACGGATTGACCCGCCGCCCACCACGTCCTTTGGGTTTTGAGATCACACTCTGTGATTGCAAATGGGCGACCTCGGCATCGGACAGCTGAAAGCGGTAGCCTTCGAACAAGTCCTTGTTGCGCGAGACGGCCTGATTGAAGGCGCTGACGGATTTTCCGTAGAACTGCGCCAGATCCTCGGCCAGCACCACACGGGTGCCACGCACCCGGTGAATGGCGCTCTGGACTTCATGCGTGCTGGGCAGGGTGTTGGGGTTCGTCATGGCAGCCGTTTGGAATCACAATTTGTGATTTCAAACGTGGAGGAGGGAGCGCTGGGCTGCAAGGGTGGAGTGTAGGCTGGCGCGACGGATAAATCGGAAACTCGGTCCAAGCTTGCCTTAAGAACTATCTACCGGGGAGCGCCGGCTTTGTTGGCAATACATCTTGATTAGTTCTGGATTGTTACCACCGAAACGCGTGTTGGTCGGCAATGGAACCCAATCTCGTTGTTTGTAACTCCATAGGCTAGGCCAGTCGTCCGCATCACAAGCGTAGCCATGAGGGTTCTTAAAATCAGAAAAACCTTCGCTGACAGACCTAAAAAAGGAAGACTGATCAACGATCACTAAGCCCGATGCTTCGGCTTTAGAAGTCATCTGAGCCATCACAATTGAATTCTCAACTGCTGCTGGAACCAATACGGCCAAGACAGAGCCTGCAAAAATGACTAAAACTCGCGTAATTCTTGTGGTCATGAGTGCCAGAACGAGTGTTCCCGTCAAGACTGCTAGGGCGATTACAAAAAAGTAGTTAAGGTTTGCGGCAAGGATAGGTGGAAGCGCAAAAAACCAGACCAATGGCCACAAAAACAACGTCAGCAGGTGCGAAAAAGGATCGCCTATCGGGTCGCCAAAGCACAGTATTGCGGTAATTGAAAACGCGGATGCGAGCAAAAAAATGGATCGTACGAATGTCGGTTCTCGCTTCCCGATCAAAACACTGAGCCATACCCAAATTGTTGATAAACCAATACTGAGCGCGCACAGAAAAAACAGGCAGATGGTGACAACAGCACCCATGAGATCAAAAAACTTTCAGTTAAAAGTTGCGAATAAACCGCTCACAATTCGTTCGTTTTAGAGCCAGCTTTTCTAGATCTGGTTATGTGAAGCAGACTACCTTTTCCTCCGCTTCACATTCCCACCCCGCTGCCCCGGCCTGCCGGCCGTTGACCGTCCACGTGATTTCACTGCGTCTTCCGAGGCTTTCTCGACCGCCCATTGGCGCGCCATGGGGTCGTCGGCGATGGCCAGATCGACCGCTTCCAGACGTTTGATCTCATCCCGGATGTTGGCGGCCTCTTCGAATTCCAGGTTCTCGGCAGCGTTGCGCATCTTGTCGCGCAGACCGTCCAGATGGGCCTCGAGGTTCGCGCCGTGCATCGGTTTGTCGATGGTGGCGGTGACGCGGTTCATATCGACGTCGCCCTGATAGAGACCGGCCAGAACGTCCTCGACATTCTTTTTCACCGTCGCAGGCGTGATGCCGTGTTCCTCGTTATAAGCGATCTGTCTTGCGCGGCGGCGGTTGGTTTCGTTCAGGGCGCGCTCCATACTGCCGGTGACCTTGTCGGCATACATGATCACACGGCCATCGGCGTTCCGCGCGGCGCGACCGATGGTTTGAACCAGTGAGGTTTCGGATCGCAGGAAGCCTTCCTTGTCCGCGTCCAGAATGGCGACCAGCCCGCATTCGGGGATATCGAGCCCCTCGCGCAGCAGGTTGATGCCGATCAGCACGTCGAACGCCCCCAGACGCAGGTCGCGCAGGATTTCGATACGTTCCAGCGTGTCGATATCCGAGTGCATGTAGCGGACCTTGATGCCCTGTTCGTGCATGTATTCGGTCAGATCCTCGGCCATGCGTTTGGTCAGGGTGGTGACCAGCGTGCGATAGCCATCGGCGGCGACCTTGCGCACCTCGTCCAGCAGATCGTCGACCTGCATGCCGACAGGGCGGATTTCGACCTCGGGGTCCAAGAGCCCGGTGGGGCGGATCACCTGTTCGGTGAAGACACCGCCGGTCTGTTCGATCTCCCACTTCGCAGGCGTCGCCGAGACAAAGACGGATTGCGGGCGCATGGCGTCCCATTCCTCGAACTTCAGGGGGCGGTTGTCCATGCAGGACGGCAGGCGGAACCCGTGTTCGGCCAGCGTGAATTTGCGCCGATAGTCGCCCCGGTACATGCCGCCGATCTGCGGCACGCTGACATGGGATTCATCGGCGAAGACGATGGCGTTGTCGGGGATGAATTCGAACAGGGTCGGGGGTGGTTCCCCCGGTGCGCGGCCGGTCAGATAGCGGGAATAGTTTTCGATCCCGTTGCACACGCCCGTCGCCTCAAGCATTTCCAGATCGAAATTGGTACGCTGTTCCAAGCGCTGCGCTTCCAGCAATTTGCCCTCGCCGACCAGTTGATCCAGCCGGATGCGCAGTTCCTTTTTGATGCCGATGATCGCCTGCTGCATCGTTGGTTTCGGTGTTACGTAGTGTGAATTAGCATAGACCCGCACCTGATCCATCGACGCGGCGCGTTCGCCGGTCAGCGGGTCGAATTCGGTAATAGTCTCCAACTCCTCACCAAAGAACGAAAACTTCCACGCCCGGTCCTCAAGGTGAGCAGGCCAGATTTCCAGTGAATCGCCCCGAACCCGGAACGAACCGCGCTGAAACGCCTGATCATTGCGGCGGTATTGCTGGGCGACCAGATCGGCCATGATCTGACGCTGGTCGTATTCGTTGCCGACCTTCAGATCCTGCGTCATCGCCCCGTAAGTTTCGACAGAGCCGATACCGTAGATGCACGAGACCGAGGCCACGATGATCACGTCATCGCGTTCCAGCAGCGCGCGGGTGGCCGAGTGGCGCATCCGGTCGATCTGTTCGTTGATCTGGGATTCTTTCTCGATATAGGTATCCGACCGCGCGACATAGGCCTCGGGCTGGTAATAGTCGTAGTAGGAGACGAAGTATTCGACCGAGTTTTCCGGGAAGAAGCCTTTGAATTCGCCATAAAGCTGGGCCGCCAGCGTCTTGTTGGGCGCAAGGATGATCGCAGGGCGTTGGGTTTCTTCGATCACTTTGGCCATAGTGAACGTCTTACCGGTCCCCGTCGCGCCCAGCAGAACCTGTTCTCTTTCGCCGTCAAAGATACCGCTGGTCAGTTCCTTGATCGCAGTTGGCTGATCACCAGCAGGCGCAAACTCGGTATGCATGACGAACTGCTTGCCGCCTTCGAGTTTCAGGCGCGCGCGAACGTCATCAGCGGTCAGCTGTGTCTTGTCGGAATGGGCATAGGGCATAGGCAGGCTCCGGGTCAGGCCCTTACATTTGTTCTTATTTTGTCCAACTGCAAGGCCTGATCCGGTTCAGAAACTCAGTTTCAGTAATAGGCATACTGTGCGTCGGGGATTTGAACCGATTGCACCTTGTCGGCCAGCGCTTTCAGATTGCTCTCCAGAACCCGGCCCATCATCGCCTTCATCAGCGTTTGACCCATCAGCCAGCCCAGCGGGCCATATTTCATCTGGTAATCCATGCTCCAGACGACCCGCGAATGGCCATTCGCGAGGGGTTTGATGGTGATGGCCGCATGTGCTTGGGTCAAAGGCATCGCCGGCATCTCGGACAAGCGTACGCGATAGCCTTTGTTGACTTGCCAATCGGTCACTTCCTCGACCAGCGAGGTGCCGTTTTCAAAGTGGCAACGCCGTTTCGACCCGACGCCGTCTTGCCCAGTCGTCAGCGCATCCACCGAGGCGACTTGTGGTGCGAATTCGTCGATATGCATGAAACGGCTTAGAATGGCCCAAAGGGATTCGGGCCGGGCGTCGATTTCTAGGCTTTTTCTATGGTGGATCATGTTGGTGTCCTCTTGATGCGTTGCACGATCTATAAAAGGCCCTGATGACAGTTTCTGACATCAGGGCGTGACCAGCCGCGTCAATTCCCATCTTGTCCCAGCCTGTACTCTGACGCATAAACAATCTCAGCCAAGTGAGGACGGAGGGGCGACATGCGCGCACGGATTTACAAGCCTGCCAGGAACGCAATGACTTCGGGGATGGCCAAGACCCGCAAATGGGTTCTGGAATACGCACCCGCGTCGTCGCGTGAGGTTGATCCGCTGATGGGCTGGACGTCTTCCGACGATACGCAAACTCAAGTGCGCCTGAAGTTCGACACTAAGGAAGAGGCGCTGGATTATGCCAAAGACAATGGCATCGAAGTCCAGGTTAGCGAACCGCACAAACGCAAACCCAACCTGCGTTCGCGCGGCTATGGTGAGAATTTCGCCACCGATCGGCGCGCGCCCTGGACTCACTAAATGATCGAAATCCATGAGGCAGATCCTACCTCGGACGCGCTGCGTCCATTGATCGAGGCGCATTTCGCCCATGGCGAAGCTGCAGGACCTGCGGAAAGCAACCATACAATGGATGCCCAGGCCTTGGCTGCTGAGGGCATCAGGTTCTGGGCCATGTTTGAGGACGGACAACCCGTCGGCTGCGGAGCGTTAAAGGCGTTGCCGGACGGAACGGCCGAGGTGAAGTCCGTTCACATCATCTCGAAGGTGCGTGGACGCGGTCTGGCGCGTCTGATGATGAACCACCTAACAGATGAGGCGGACATCCAAGGGGTGGCGGCTTTGGTTCTGGAAACAGGTGCAGAACATTTGCCGGAATATGCGGCGGCCCGTAAGCTGTATGAACGGCTTGGGTATTCCTATTGCGGTCCGATTTTTGGATATGAAAGCGACCCGAACAGCGCCTTTATGCGCTTGGCTCTTGAACCCCGGAAGTAAAAACAGCAAGAAGGGCCCAGCGGTCCCGTAGCTCAACTGGATAGAGCAGCTAACTTCTAATCAGCAGGTTGAGGGTTCTTATCTTAACCTATGTAAGATAAGCTTTAACTCAGCGCTCGTTACGAGCCCGCATAGACCTCAGGAAAGTTTAAATCTCGGTGGATTCGTTGTTTCCTAGGTAGTCCTCTAAGTCGGTTGTGTGGAGCGAGTGCCTTGGTATGCGCGCGCTCCATTAAACTGGCGTACCACTTGGCCATTTTTCATACCGAAGCCACGCCATACTACATTCTTAAAGAGTCCGGCACCACAATTCCCGAATCCGCGGATGTTCGCAATGCCATCGCGCGAGGAACTCTACTTTTTGAACAACGGGCGCGCGCGATTTGGTTCAAACTGGGCACAAAGGAGTGCACGATATGTGGTCCGCTGAACGTTCGGCAGAATTGGTCGCATGGCGCTCCTGGTGTCATGCCTCTGATCGACCGGGTGAGTTCTTCGTCGGGTGACAATATTCCGTCAACTTGCTTGAAAGGCATTATGAGTGCTTGGCTTGCTGGCACTCACACCTTCAGGAATGGCTCGCGCCTGAGAAGGTTTTTGAGTTTAGCAAACGAACCGGCTGGTCGGTCACCTCCTTCAAGTCAAAACCGTAGGAGCGCAGTAGGGCGACTTGCCAGACCTGAAGGTCGTATGCGGTATGGAAATTTTGTGTTTGGGGTTCCGCAGGGGTTGTATACTTGGTGCGTTCGTCGAAGAGGAGATCGAGTTAAGAATGACCTGGGCGATCAGATGAGAAACGTCTCCTGACGATAGTGCCCGACTAATTGGAGGTGTGGCGACCCCGGAAGAACTCGAATCCTCAACCTGCTGATTAGAAGTCAGCTGCTCTATCCAGTTGAGCTACGGGGCCGTGGCCACAAGGCGTGTGTAGCAGATCCGATTTTTGGTGAAAAGCACCTTTCATTGCTCCGCAAAGACGAGGAGTTATATCTTGCTCAGATAAGTAACAAACTTCGGCGCAAACACAAAACGACACTCTCTCTTTCAATAGACGCCCGCGTGATAGTTATCGGTCGAAAAGTTCTGATCGACTTGATCGCGCTCATCCATGGAGGACTTCCCGAATCCTGTGTACACGCCAACGACCCCTCTTTCCGAACTGAAGGCATCCGCACCGACCAAAATGGTGCCAAGCGAGTAGTCGAATGTCCCGAGGCCGTTACTTCCATCAACGTCCCCGCTCACATACGCCGAGTCGATCCGCCAGCGCCGATCCGGGCAATCGATTGCGCCATTAGGGCTCTAGACCGTGTCGATGCCACCTGATGCAACGGGTCGGTTTTGATTGTTGAAACCAACCGCTTGATTTTGCGGCAGACAGCAGGGCTCAGAACCGCGTTGGTTATCAGATCCAATTGCTCAAGCCCAATGGTCAGGCTGGAGGAATAGGGTTCCGCCTGCACACGATTAAACCTAGCCAGACCTGATTTGGTGAAAGTGTTGACAGCTGCACCAATTGTTGATCTCACTACTAAGACCCGTCCCCGCCGACGTGTTCGTGGTATTAGCAACCGCTCCAGCGAGGTTGCTGACTTTTGGCGAACTGGTAACTGCCGGGTTCTGCGGTAAGCTTAAGACCGGTTGTGCAGTGAATGAAATGTCGACCTGACCATCTGCGGTACCCCACGGGGGGGACTCAGCCTGTCTGGAACTATAGATACGGGCTCGAAAAATTCTCCAATGTATTACAGTAATCTCGTGCTTCGTAGCGGATATTTTCGCTGTATGCTGCGAATGACCGTCCTGAGCCCAAAGCTGACAATTATTGTATGGTTCTTAGATGATCAGTTAGGGCGCGAACCTGCTCTGGATTCACATAAAGGCGATCCAAAAGGGCAACAGTGTCAATTGTCGGCCAGTTTCGCTTTAAGTCTGCCTCCAAGGCCAAGGCGTCTGCTTGATTTCCAAGTGCCGCATTCGCTGCTGCGAGGTAAATCAAAGTAGGAGCCGAAATCGGGTCTCCAGCGCGGGTAGCGGCGTTGAGAGCGTCGATGGCTTGCTCGTATTTTCCTGCGTGAAAGCTAGCCGCGCCATAGATACTCTTGTTCGCAAATCGTCCTAAGCCCGATGTCCGCGGACGGTCGCTCGTCGACGCTGCGAGTGCCGCGTCAAAGTCGCCAGTCGCCAGCATGACCATTGCATAGAAATCCAGGACGTTGCCGTCCTTAGGGGCGAGATCCAAGGCAATGTCTGCGTGCTCTATGGCTCGCTTTGTATCTCCTTCAGCAAGGTCAACCCAGGACAGTGCTGATTGCGTCCATGAGTTGGCAGGTGATAGAACTTCGGCTTGGTTGGCCAAATGGCGGGCCTCCTTGAGCAGCGCAGAACGCTGAGGACCGTCTGGTGCAAAAATCGCAAAAGCAGCCAAACACTGGGATGCACCTGCATATCCGCCAAAGTAGGATTCGTCCTTCTCGATTGCATGGCGGAACATAGCCAAAGCTAGTTCAAGCTGTGCCCGCTCAATCATGGGAAAAATCAAATTCCGCGCCTGATCTGACAGTATCACTGCTTGAAGGCTAGACGGCGACTTCGCCAGATGTGCGCGCCTTTCTGCCTCTAGCGTGGGATCATTTGAGGTCTCGTATTGTTCAGAAACGTCGGTCGTGCTTCCGCCCATAGAACTGATTGTGATCCCCAAGCCTAAACCGACACCAAGCGCCACGAAGATGCTTACGGCAATCTGAAACGGCCTGCTCTTCCATCTGCTATGGAGTTCTAAGTCTGTCGCAACGTCCTCAGTTTGAGCGTCCGAAGAATACTTGAGTTCGAAATGAGGTACATACCCGCCGGAATCGATATGAATATGGATTGGGTCGTCTCGTCCCGGGCCGGCAAAATACTGTGCAAGCCGGCGCCTGAGACGCCCAGCGTCAACTCGAACGATGTTATGGCTGTCACCATTTTGATCCGGAGGTCTGCCGTAGACATCCTCGGCGATTGTTTTGGCGAGCGGCTTTTGTGTGGGATCAAGAAGGTTCTGTTCTACGATGTATTCCAGCAATTCAGAGAGCCGACTCGCGCCTGAGAAAAGCTCGCTGGACTGCACACGATTGAGCTCTTCACGAACTTCTTCCAACTCCAGATGCCCCGACCAATGCGGGTGCTTGTTGGCTGTAGTTTCCCTGGGACCCATGCCAGCAGACTACTGATAACCGTTCAAATTGAAAGGATTTTCACCCCTTTCTCACCGTGTGAAACTCCCACTAGCTTCAGCGATAGGTAATGTGATCTTAGCGGGAGCTAATGGGTTCGATAGGTACATGCGAGTATTCGAGAAGCATTTTGGGGGACTTGCAGAAAAAATTCAGAAGCGCCGCAAAACGGACGCTGAGCTTGACGAGATTTGCAGAGACTTCGAACTTTTGATGACGAGCCGGCAATGCGAATCCTCTCTAGAGGATGTTTGGAACGATGCCTTCAATAGTAGCCTTGCAGGGTTGAAGAAGGAAATTTTGGCAAAGCTCGAACCCGACTGAGCAAAGCGGGACAATCGGAACAACAGACAAGAGATTTTGGACCGCCCGGGTGATTTTCGGGCGCCAGGAACACCGTTTCACCATACAACATATGAGGAGCCAAAATGCCAAGTCTAAATCAATTCCTAGTACCGGTTTGCGGGGTCGCACTTGTCTTGTCGACATCCATAGCTCGGGCTCAAGAAGGCTCGATCATTCGAGACGCCGAGTATCGAATTTTGGAACGTCAGCACGGAGATCGCTGGGCAGCTGAAGACAAAGACATCGACGTCAAGCTGGCGGAGTTTCGAGAAAAGAACGGCGGCAAGCCCCCAAACATACTGTACATCCTGCTGGATGACGTAGGATTTGGCGAAGTCGGAATGCCAGATCTGGATGTGGTACGTGGATACTCGACACCAAACATAACGGACTTCGCAGACCAAGGTATGTCCATGATGCGGATGTATACCGAACCGTCTTGCACTCCCACCCGCGTCGCCATGTTGACCGGGCGACACCCGGTCCGGACCGGTTTCGATGAGGCCAAAGCGGTGCCTGAGGGCGAGGGTTTGGCAGACCGCGAAGTGACCTTGGCCGAAGTGCTGAGCGAAAATGGCTACGCAACGGCCCATATCGGCAAGTGGCACATGGGTGACATCGAACAAAGCTATGCGATTAACCAAGGTTTCGATTATGCCGAACATCCGATTCACCAACAGGCGCAACTTGCCTTGATGAATTCGACGGCTTTGAACGAAGGACATGTTGATGGTGTCGATCTGAGGCTTCGTTCTACCGATCTGATGCTGGATGACACATTCCGGATCGACCCTTATGCAATGGTCTATGGAACCGTCGGTGAAAAAGGTGGAGCGATACGAGAGGTCCACATGGAGCCGGGGCAGAAGTTCTCGCAGGACGATTATGTCGCCATGGGGCAGCGCTACAAGCAGAGCACTCTAGATCAAATGGAAAAGCTCGCCAAAGGTGGCAAGCCGTTCTTTTTGCAGTACTGGCCGCTGTTCCCGATCAGCTTTACCAGGACTGATATCGAACAAGCGCAAACTCTGAACGGTGGGCCGGTCGCAGAAGCTATCGTGAAAGTCGATGGTTACATCGGTGAAATCCTGTCTCGGGTCGAAGAACTGGGAATAGCAGACAATACGATCATCGTGATCATGGGAGACAATGGCCCGTTCATGGAGTTCGTCGACAAGAGCGGCCAGTCCGACCGGATCTATCGTGGCGGCAAGACCGAGCATCTGGAGGGTGGCGTTCGTGTTAGTGCTTTTGTCCGCTGGCCCGGGATGATTGAGGAAGGGACACGTGTTAAAGATATCACTCACGTTTCTGATCTTTTCAGCACCTTTGCGCGACTGGGCGACGGCGAGGCGAGCATCCCGCGCGACCGGATTATCGACGGCGTTGATCAAACCGCGCTTTGGCTTCTCGGGGAAACGCATGGGCGTCGAGATTATGTATTTGTCTACGAAGGGTTTGTGCTGAGATCTCTGGTCAAGCAGCAATACAAAATGCATTTGCCACCTCCTGGCGGCAACCCCATCCTTGCTGCCATGTACGACCTATACAAGAACCCGCGTGAGGATCGGCCGCAGGATTCCATTCGTATTGGCGTAGGTTTTGGCGCCAATTTCAGTCTGATGGCCCAACGCCATCTTGCCATGAAAGAGCTTTATCCTGACATGCCTCCCGGGCATGGGCCACTGTATGGCGGAATTGAAAACCTTCGACCTGAAACAAAGGAACTCGTGGACAACATCCTATTTGCTCAAGGTCTCACTAGAAAGTCGGATTAAGCGGCCCCAATCAAGTGTCCTGACCGGCACAGTCCGGTCAGGTTTATCTAGAACTTGCGCGATTGAAGGACCGAACGCGATGAAACTTGCTTTCTTTTTCTCTCCCAATGCCCTGGCTCTTATCGCTGCTGCTTTCGGCATAGTGCTACCCACGGTCACAAAAGCCGAACCCGTAGCCCTCTCATTTTCTGAAGACTGGCGACATGGCGTGACTGTGTACGGTTTTCTTCCACAATCGCTGACCGGGACGTCGACTATTGCGAATACCAGCGTTGATCTTGATTTGGATTTTCAAGACGCGCTGGAACTCTTAGACTTCGGCATCTCGGCACAATACGAAGGTTGGACGGGGAATTGGGGTTTCATAGTCGACGCAAACTACGCAAAGCTAGGGACCGAACAATCCATCCCGCTTCCGGCTGGGAACATTGACGTTGACCTCGATATTAAGCAATCGTGGATCGGATTTTTGGGCGGTTACAAAGTTGCAAATGGGGTTTATGGCAAGAACGATCACCGGAATTCCGTCGATCTGCAAGCTGGGGTTCGCTACAACGAACTGAAGCAGGAGGCTGCCGTTTCCACTATGGGGCCTAGCGTTACCCTTGGCGGGACTGAAACATGGACCGAGGTGGTTGTTGGCGCTCGTGGCACGTGGGAGCTCTCGGACCGTTGGTTCTTGGTTGCTGCGGCTGACGCAGGCCTTGGTGGCGAAAATGTCAATTCCCACTGGCGTGTTTCGCTGGGCTTCGCCTATCAAGCTTGGGACAATGCCTCCATTCGTTTCGGATGGCGGCACTACGAAATCGACTATGAAACTGAACGTTCCGATGGGACATTCGCTTATGACGTCATGCAAACAGGACCACTGTTTGGTGTTACCTTCTCATTCTAACGACGAGCATGTCGCTGTTGAAAAACTAAGCCCTTGTGATTGTTGTTCGAAGTCTACGTTCATTGGTAAGGCCGATCTTGCGATCAATGGCTGCTTAGTCTGCAACTCGGACTTTTTACCTCTTTCGCGTGTAGGTCCGCTTACTGGAGCATTGAGATGTCGCGCAAATTGTCTGAGGAGCCATTAAACTTATCAATGCAAAGAGAGCGCCGACGCCACCACGTGGAAAATTAGGCGCACGATGCGTCACGGTGACGAGAAACTTCAGCATCCAAGTTCTTGGTACTATTTGACGTGCTCTATAGGAAGAGTGCAATAGAACTAAATGAAAGTTTCCAATCGGCATTTTATGGATATAGCCAAAACGGAGGCGCTAACTAATTTTAAATCAGATTTTTTGCAAATATGCCCAGGAGACGTAACCCTTTAGACCACGCGCGCGCTGCAAGGACACACGGCACCAACGGGTTCCTCCGGTCTGCTCGCAACTGTGAACTCGTAAAGCGGTTCCATTTGGAAGGCCCACGATCACATTGAAACCTATTCCAGGTCCTGCACGCAGTTTCAGCATGTCTCCATCTTCAACGCCAAAAACCACGTACCGTCCAAGAGAAGCCGCCGCCGCAGTTTCAGCTTCGACAATGGCGCCAAGGATAAGAGCCGTTAAGGGTAAAAAGACTGTACTGCGCATCACGATAACCTGCCTGCTGCCTCGACCACTATCTTAGCGGCTTAGATCATCAAGGGGAACTGCATGACAAAAGAAATGCGCCCTTCCTGAACTGACACTGAAGCAAGATTTTCAGTTGCGTTGGTGGCCCGGTGCGAGTTCTTTTTCGTCTTCAACGACCTGCAAAATGGAACGGTTCGGCCACGAAGGAAAATCCTCCTGCCAAAAAGGAAGAGCTATGGGGAGCGTATCAAATGAGAGATTTGGTGGAGCCAAACGGTGAAAGTTCGAACCGTTTCTTCGGCGAGGTGCAATCGTGGTCCGAAGATCCAACACTTACAGCTGAGTTCGACTGAGTGGTGTACCAGCTGATCGACGAGCCTTTTTGGGGGAAGAAATAGCTGCCGCCGCCATTGGCTGGGAAGAATTGGTCTTGGGCCCGATCAAAGATATTGGGCCCAAAGTTTTCACTGGGGCAACTTAGAGCAAGGCTTATTGGCACGAAAACCATTTGAATGACCTGTTATGTGTTGCAACTAAGTAGAAATGTCTCTCTGTCCGCAAAGCAGTAATGCCTCAGGTGACACGGAACATTTGCGCTGCCTGGCAAGGTGGAAACTTCCGACATCGGAGCCTTGGCAGGCTGCGCACATTTTCGGTCTGCGAGCGCCCTCGGATTTCATCAACATATTGGGCCCGTCTACTGGAGCAACCAGGACTTTCACCAGTGCGGAAGCCGTTTCTCGAAAAACTCAACGATGCGAAATGAGAAAAGCCTTTTGATTGAGGTTCTCATTGCGATGGCGGATGTTATTTTCGCGGGGCTTCCATCTTGCGGATCGTACCCGATTTTCCGTTTTGTTTCGGCGATATCCCAACGCATGCCAGGATTGTCTGACATGAGATTTAAGGTCGCAAACGCGACGTCCGTGGCGTCTATCGCTGCACGCATGCCGTTTAGAAAATCCCGATCGCTCAACCACATCTCCTGCCCCCAACGGCCCATCGCCATATGCGGTCCAGGCTTGTTGTCATGGGTCCATTGGGTCCAGCCGATTCGTAGGCAGATGACCGAAAGCCCATGATGCTGCGCAAAGTAAGCGCCAGTCCGTTCGCAAAACAGCTTCGACATGCCGTAGGCGTTCACCGGCCCTGGAGGTGTGTCGCTGTTCAACGCATCAGTGGAGAAACGCTTGTCTCCTTGGACCCAGTTCGAACTGGCGAGAACCACACGTTTAACGCCCACCGCCACTGCATTATGGTAGAGCGACAGCGTCGCGTCCATGTTGTGCTTGATCGCCGATGACCAGCTTGCAGCAGGCTCACGGTCTCCGGCCAGATGGACGATCACATCCACGCCTTCCAGAAGTTTGATCCAGATTGGGTCACCAGACAGATCCGCGGTATGAATATCAGGGTGATCAACCGGGCGAATGTCGATCCCTGACACTTTGTAGTCAGGATCCGCCTCCAACACGTCGAAGAGTTTTCGACCCAGATGCCCACCTGCACCTGTAATCAGGACATGCATGATAGTAACTCCCTATTCGAGCCAAGAATTGGTGGATTGCTGTTTGGCCAAATTTCAAAGTCCTGACGAAACCTGAGCGTCTCATCCGGCGCCAGATTAGATTTTGGCGAGTGCCATTCGGCCTCACAGTAGGAATAGTCGCCCGAATTGAATACCTCGACGGGATACTGATGCATAAAGCTGTCGCTCGGTGCTGGCGGGTGTGTTGTACAGAGTATCCAGGGGCCAGCTTTGCCGATCTTGATAAGCGTTTGCCCATCTGGGTTAGGAAGTCCAACCTTGAATTCTTGTTGTTTGGCGCAATCTGCAATGACGCAGTTTGCCGCCAGTTCAACCATTGAGCCGGAGTGCCCAAAAACGGGATAGATTTCGGGATCGCCCATCGTAATCCCGATCGTGGCGGGCGTATTGATCATCATGACTGACCAAATGCCTGTCGCCCTGGAAACGTGACCGTGATTGGTCACACTATGCTCAATGCTCCACGCAGCGGCTGACTTCAGGGTGATGCGTCGCGCCACGGACAGGTGCGAGACAGGACAGATCTGGCTTGTCAATTCGACATGATCCTCATCTCGTGAGGCGACCAGAAAAGGGTCACTGTCGAGTGCCGAAAACGGGGCACTATCCTTCCAGGCCGTGTCAGGAGCTATCCAGGTTTTTTCTCCGCCCCAGAGGGGGAAACCAAACTGCGGGGAGCGTGTTGGCAAGTCAGCCAGATCAATTTCATCAACCGGCAAGTGTACCAAGTCCGGGTTCTGAAAAAGCAGCGATCGCTCTTGGAAATCAACACCCCACAAACGGCCACCAATTCCGGGCAGGATAACAAGCTCCAATTCGCCTCTTGTTAAATGCAGAACGGACCATCGATCAGACATGAGAGGTTCCCGAGCGGTGACCCGGCGCAAAACTTTTGCGCCGGGAAAACGTTTAGACGTGCTTGAATTGGGCGACGTTTTGCGCCGTTATCGGCATCACCCCAGTTTCGACGCGTTCTGGCAGTGGATTGATCCCGGCGGCTTTCCAATCCGGCAAGACCTTCAGTGCGTCCGTGTTCTGCCAGTGCATCATGTGGAAGGCGAGGAAGATCTCGAGGTAGGATTTTTGAGCTACCGCACCGTGGATCGTGCCGTCTTCGATATAGGGCAGCATGTCATCGTTGCGGTCCATCGCGACGATCTTGATGTCCTTGCGACCAGCTTCAGTCACTGCGATGGCCGCGCCTTTGCCGCTGTCGCCGTCCGTACCACCAATGCCAACAATGTCAGGGTTGGCTTGGATAGCCTGAAGGTAGGCCGTCGGAGCGTATGACGGATCGGCTTTATCGTTGACGACGTCAACCACCTCAATGTCAGGATATTTCTCTGCAAAGATCTGTTTGTACCCTTCAACACGCTCCAGGGTCGACGGCGCTGGGAATGTACCAAGGATGACTTTTCCCTTTCCACCAATGGCTTCGGCCAGCATCTCGCCGCCGACGCGGCCAGCCTGAACGCCGTTGATGCCCAGGAACGTTGATCTGGGGCTGTCGGGAATGTCACCAATACAGCAAGTGATGGGGATGCCGGCTTCTACTGCGCGTTCCACGCCGGGCGCCAGAGTCGCCGGATCGCCTGGGAAGATCAGGATGCCAGCGGGACGGCGGGCGATCAGTTCATCAAGCTGACGCGCCTGTGCTGCTGTGTCGAAATCCAGCGGACCGGTGAACGTGGCCTTGATACCCATCAGTTCTTCGAGGTCTTCCATTGCGTTGCGGTAATCCACCCAGAACGGCACCTGAGTTACGATGGAGAGAAAAACATATTCTTTACCAGCTGCTTGTGCCATGGCTTCCTTCGACAGGATTGGTAGTCCGAAGGCGGCGGCCAATCCTGCGGTAGTGCCCGCAGTCAGCAGCCTGCGCCGATTTACAGTCATCTCAGTCATCGTGATCTCCCTTTTGGATGATTAGTAGTTTTCGGTTTCTTTTTGATTTAGGTCAGCCCCGTTTACTGCGGATCAGCATGTCCAATGCGACGGCTGAGACGAGCACGCCACCGATGACAATCATTTGCCAGTAGATCGAAACGGCTTGCATTGTCATCGTGTTGTTGATCAAGGCAACGAACACGACGCCGAGGAATGCGCCGAGAATTGTGCCTTCGCCTCCGCGCAACGACGCACCACCGATAACGGCCGCAGCCAGCACCTGCAGTTCGATTCCATTACCTGCTGTCGGCGTGCCGCTCATCAAACGCGAGGCCAACAGCACGCCGGCCAAGGCCGCCAAAACGCCTGTGAGCGCATAAAGAATGATGCGAACGCGTGTTACGTGGATGCCTGAAAGCATCGCGGCTTTTTCATTTGCACCGATGAAGTAGACCTGCCTGAAAAACCGGGTGTGGCGCACTGCCAGGTCAAAAAGGATCACCAAAACGAGGGTCAGCAACACGATCACAGGAAAGCCGCCAATGTCGGTCTTGCCAATCCAGCCGAATGATGCGGGTAGACTGGAGACTGAGAAACCCTCGGTCAGAACCAGCGCGATGCCGCGCGCGATCGACATTGTCCCAAGTGTGGCGATCAATGGGTTGATCCCGAGTCCCGTGACAAGCAAACCGTTCACAACCCCGACGACGCAGCCAAGGATCAGGCCGCAGATCACCGCAAGCGGGATCGGCATGCCGGTCAGCAGCAACATGGCAACAACCGTGGAAGACAGTGCCATGACCGAACCAACCGACAGATCAAAACCGCCAGAAGCCAGCAGAATGGCCATGCCGATAACGATGATTGCTGTCGGTGCCATGCCCACGGCCACGGCTCGGAAATTCGAGAGGCTGAAGAAATAGGGATTAACGTTGGCCATCACGATGATGATCGCGGCGATCAAAACGATCAGCGTCAGCTCGCGGATGTCAACGAATGCCTGCAGGACGCGGCGCATAAGTGACCGTTTCTCGGAAATGTTGGCTTGAGCGACCATGGTCACGACGCAACTCCTTTGTGTTGGGATGGCTGTGCAGCCGAGCGGTAGGCATTCCCGGCGGCCATTTGCAGAAGTACGCTTTCACTGGTGTCTTCGGCAGCGATGTCGCCCATGAGGCGACCCTCGTGAACGACAAGAATGCGGGAGGACAGCGAAACCAATTCCGGAAAATCGGACGACACCACCAGAATTGCCATTCCCTTGGCTGCCTGGCGGAGCAACTCTGTGTGGATCTGAAACTTCGCACCGACGTCCACGCCTTTTGTGGGTTCTTCCACGATCAGAAGGTCAGGTGTGCGTTTGAGCCATTTGGCCAGCATGATCTTTTGCTGGTTTCCCCCCGAAAGAGCACCGACGTCTTCAGCGATCCCACTGGCCTTGACGCTAAACGCATCAATGGCAGCGTTGCTGGCTTCCCTTATCGAAGTCTTTCGCATGATGCCCAGGCTCGCGTGTTCAGAAAGACTTGCGGCGATCAGGTTGTCGCTGAGCGATTGCTCGAGAAACAGACCTTCGGTCTTTCGTTCTTCCGGTACAAAGCCTATGCCAAGGTGCATTGCGTGGCGCAGGGAAGTGAGCTTCACGGGCGCCCCGCGCAGCTCGACAACCCCCTCGGCTCCCGGCATCAATCCAACGATTGAGCGGACAATCTCGCTTCGGCGCGCTCCCATTAGCCCGGCCATGCCGACTATTTCGCCGGCCTTAATCGAAAATGAGATGTCTTCGAATTCACCTGAGTGCGTCAGGCCTTTGACGGTAAGGACATCGTTCCCTTTGACATGGGCTGATCTGTTGACATCACCTGGATGTGCGCCCCCAATCATCTCTGCAACTACTTGTTCTTGAGAGGTTTCAGCCACTGGCAAAGTGCTGATCTGGCGTCCATCCCGTAAAACGGTAATTCGATCGGAAATTCGGAATATCTCGTCCATGTGGTGACTGACATAGACAATGCCGATACCTTTTTTTGTAAGCCTGCGAAGTACGTCGAACAGCGCGTCCACTTCGTTAGGAGCCAGCGCTGATGTCGGCTCATCCAGCAAAAGAACGCGTGAATTCAGGGATAGCGCCTTGGCAATTTCTACAATCTGGCGGGAGCTGATTGGCAGGTTGTCGATGGGGATCGAAACGTCGATATCCAGTCCGAACTCTGCCAAAAGCGCTTCGGCACGGCGGCGCAGTTCCGGCCAGTCGACGACACCCAAACGGGTCGGAGCTCGTCCGGCATAGATGTTTTCAGCGACAGAAAGAGCCCCGGCCAGACTGAGTTCTTGAAACACGCAACTGATGCCAAGCGATTGCGCGTGCGACGGATTCTCAATTCGGCGTTCATTGCCGTCACACAGAATTCTTCCCGCTGACGGTTGATGAAGCCCGTAGAGCAGACCCAAGCACGTGGATTTGCCTGCTCCGTTTTCACCGCAAAGCGCATGCACTTCACCTGGGCGCAGTTCGAATTCCAAATGATTAAGAACAACGTTTGCACCGAAGCTTTTGCTAACCGCATCCAATCGGATCAGGGGTGGTGTGTTCCTCGGATCAAGAATCGAAACTGACGTCATTGTGTTCCTCCCAACGTTTGATTGACATCTGAGATATCAGATGTCAATTACTTTATGGAGAAGCTAAGGACGGCATGAAGAAGGGCAGCCCTTCGCAGGACTGCCCCTTGAAACGAGTTAGCGTTGATTAGGAGGCCTTCGCGCCCTTAAGTACGATCGAAGCACTTTCATAGGCCTGCCGAGTTCGATCAATGTGCTCCACCAGAAGCAATTTAATCTTCGCCATATCACCTTGACGCACCGCGACCGCGATTTTCTGATGTTCTTCGAATGAAAGCTCTGTGTGCTGCGGTAGCTTGGATAAATGGGTCCGCAATGCGGCGATCTTACCAATGTAGCGCGTATAGCTCGCGGTCAGATAGTCGTTCCCGGCGTGCTCAAAGATCAATTGGTGAAAAGCGGTATCCAGAGCCAGGTACTCTCTTTCATCGCGGCGGGATCGCGCGCGCGCCATGTCTTTCACAACCCACGCCATGCCATCGGCCAACCCCTTAGGGTCCCTTGATAGAGCCAATTCAAATGCGGCTGTCTCGATGGCCTGCCTAAAGTCACAGATTTGCGTTACTTCAGACTCGGAAAGTGAGAACACACGCGCGCCTTTTTGTGGTTCGATACTGACGAGTCCTTCATCGCGCAGTTGGGCTAATGCTTCGCGAACCGGCGATTTGGAGACACCAAGCTCCTCCGATATCTTACGCTCAGACAGAATCTGACCCATCTTTAACGAGCCGTCGATGATACTGTTTCTCAAATGCTCCAAGGCAAGTTCTCGGAGAGATTTGGGTCGTTCCAAGGTCATAAATGGAGTCTCCAAAAAAATGTGTTGCATGACAAAAGATATCTGATACACCAGATAAGGCAAGCTGGAATATCAGATATCAGATTAACTGGAGAGGAGCCAGTTTGGAATGCGTGCAGAGTTAGTTCTTGATTGCAGGAATGAGCATGGGGAAGGGATCTTCTGGAACCCTGCCGATGAACTTGTCTGGTGGACTGATATCGAAGGCTGCGCGCTTTGGTCTTACGATCCGTCGACTTTGAAGAGCGTCAAACACTCTATGACAGAGCGTGTATGCTGTTTTGCTCCGCGCGCCACAGGGGGGTGGGTCGTTGCCTTTGCTGATCGGGTCGTTCTGCTTGATCTGGACACGAACATGGAAACGCTTGTTGCCCGCTTCGAACCCAATAACGCAGAGACGCGACTGAACGACGGACGGACAGATCGGCAGGGAAGGCTGATCGTCGGTGGGATGAACGAGGTGTCCGGAGCCCACGATTCGTCAGTCTTGTGCATCGACACAGACCTGTCCGTGCGGACAATCATTGAAAAGGTGTCTTGTGCAAACTCTGCCTGTTTTGCCCCAGATGGCGGAACGATGTTTTTTGCGGATACACCAGACCGGGAAATCGTAGCCTTTGATTACGACACCGCCACTGGTTCGGTTTCTGACCGACGCATTCACGCTTCATTCAAGGACGAACCGGGGCTGCCCGACGGGTCCTGTGTCGATGCCGAAGGTGGTGTCTGGAACGCCGAGTGGGAAGGTCGCCGCGTTGTTCGCGTAGCCCCGAACGGCGCGATTGACCGGGTCATAGAAATTCCTGTCTGGAAGCCCACCTGCTGTGCCTTCGGTGGCCCGAAACTCGACACGCTTTTCATTACGACCTCGCGCCTGATGAGTGATGAGGACGCTCTATCAAAAGAACCGGAGTCGGGCGGCTTGTTCGCCGTCAAACCCGGCGTTTGCGGCGTGCTGGACACGCCATTCAACGGATAACCAACGAATTTCTGGAGGAGAATAAAATGTTGAAAACACTTATGAATACGACGATAGCAGCTGGTTTCGCTGTGCTCGCCTCTGTCGTCCATGCGGAAGACTATCCGACCCCGGTCCCGCTGCAAGACGGTGCGCAGGCTCCAATTGATGCGATTGCCCCGAAAAACGAAAAATTCCGCGTCGCCTACATGCCGCCCGCAACCGAGTTCAACTACTACATCGCAATTGGCGAGGGTATCAAAGCGGTTGCGGCTGAAGCGGGCGTTGAAGTCTTCATGTTGGCCCCACAATCGGGTGCTGACATCAACGGCCAAATGGGCATGATCCAGGACGTGCTGACCCAGGATGTGGATGCGATCATTTTTGGCACTCACGATGAATTTGCTGCCGCGCCTCTTCTCAAGCAGGCGGTCGACAAGGGTATGGCCGTTTTGATGATCAACTCGGATATCCCGAACTTTCCGACGCCGATCCACGGTGTGGTCGGATACTCTCAGCGAAACGGCACACACAATATCGCCAATTGGGCCATCGAGAATTACGGCGACAAACCTCTGAAGGTTGGCATCATTGAAGGTCAGCCCGGGTACCACTCGACCGAGCGTGTTGGCGGTTTTCTCGACGGTATCGACGGCAACGAAAACTTCGAAGTGGTCGTGTCCATCGACGGCAAGTGGAATGTCGAGGGTGGCAATACCGCTGGTATGGATATCCTACAGTCGCATCCCGACCTCGACATGATCTTTGCTGCAAATGACTACATGATCATCGGGGCATCGTTTGCCGCCAAGGCGCTCGGGCGCTCCGACATAGTTCTGCTCGGCAACGATGGAGATACCTCGGGTCTGGAGGAAATCGCAGCGGGCAACATTACTGCGACCGTTAATACGTCGCCGTTCCTTATGGGCAGAGCAGCCATGCAGGCGACGATTGATGCATTGAACGGCACTTATCCCGGAGGATGGATCGAAACGCCAACCTCCATCGAAGATAAAGACGGTGCTGTCGCAGTGCTAAAGGAGCCTGAAAAGCTCTTCCCGCAGCCGTCTAAAGAATACTGAGCGTTCTCCCTGCTCCTCGGTGGCATCTTCGTGTGCTGCCGGGGGCGCAATTAAGCTAAGTATCCCGTTCAAGTTGAGGCCCCCAAGATGACAACAGAAATGCCCCTTTGGGAGTTTGTCGATATCACCAAGGCCTACCCCGGCGTTTTGGCGAATGACAAAGTCTGTATCAAGCTTATGCCCGGCTCGATCCATGGGCTGCTTGGCGAGAATGGCTGCGGCAAGTCCACGATGATTAAGACGCTGTCCGGCGTGCAGCAACCTGACAGCGGCCGGATTCTTCACAACGGGCAACCGGTGACAGTCGGAGACCCACAGGTTGCACGCGATTTGGGCATAGCAACGGTGTTTCAGGAGTTCTCGATCGTTCCAACACTGTCTGTTGGCGAGAACATTTTCTTGGGCAACATGCCCCGGTCGAGATTGGGGGTAATAGACTGGGGTAAGGTGCACGACGAAGCCGCCCGTGTTTTGGCAGAGATGGACGTCGATGTTTCACCCAATGCCATCACCGGCACGCTTTCAGTGGGTGAGCAGCAGCTTGTCGAGATTGCCAAGGCTATTGCGATGGACGCCCGTATGATCATTCTCGACGAGCCCACGGCTGCTCTGGGCGAGGACGAAATCGAACGCCTGCACCAGTTGTTGCGCAACATGCGCGGCCGTGGAACAGCTATTCTTTATGTTTCCCATCGCTTGGATGAGGTGGAGCGGATCGTCGACGAAGTAACGATCCTGCGCAATGGGCGCGTCGTGCGAGCCAGTGGCGAGACGGAAATTAACGTCTCTGAAATTGTCAGCGCCATGGTCGGGGAAGACATAGGTGAGCACTACCCAAAAGAGCAGAATGCAACCCACGAAGTTGTTCTCGAAGCGAGCGGGCTTGCAACCAATGCCGGAGTGACGGATGCATCCTTTGCGCTCCACAAAGGTGAAGTGCTGGGCCTGGGCGGCGTGTTGGGAAGCGGGCGCACGGAAATCGCAAGGGCCCTGTTTGGAACAGATGAGATTGTTGCCGGTCAGGTCACATTAAAGGGCAATCCAGTCCGGTTCGGCCGGGAAATCGACGCGATCCGCGCTGGTTTGGCCTTGGTTCCGGAGAACCGAAAATATGATGGCTTGTTCTTCAATTTCCGGGCCAGCGGTAACATTACCGCAGCGTCGCTTGGCGGGCTGAGCCGGTTTGGTGTCTTGGACCTTAAGGCTGAGGAACACGCTACGCACGACCTGATCCGCGATCTGGAGATTTCAACTCAGGCTGAGGAAAAGACAGTCAACTTCCTTTCCGGAGGGAACCAGCAGAAGATTGTGATCGCGCGTTGGCTGTTCTCGGATTCGGAGATCCTGATCCTTGATGAACCCACACAAGGGATCGATATCGGCGCCAAGATCGCGGTCTACAAGTTGATAAACAAGCTGACCCGCGCGGGTAAATCCATCATCCTGATCAGTTCGGACCACGATGAGCTTTTGGCGATGAGCGATCGGATCGCCATCGTGCAGCACGGCACGATCACGCGCACCGTGGATGCTTCGGAACTGACCCATGATGACCTGGTTCGGGCCTCCGCCGACACCCCACATCTCAAGCCTGAGGAGGTTTTCGCATGAAGCGGATCTTTGACACTCAATTGATCGGACCTTTCGCGGCCATGGTGATCGTTGCCCTAATTGTCGCGCTCACAACAGAGCGGTTTCTGAATCCGGGCAATCTTTCGAACCTTTCCTTGCAGGTCAGCATCGTGGCGCTCATTGCCATCGGTTCTACGATCGTGATTTTCGCCGCCGGCATCGATTTGAGTTCCGGTTCCATGGTGGCTTTGCTGACTATGATCCTTGCTCAAATGCTGAAGTTCCTTGGCATTCCGCTTGTGCTGGCACTCCCGCTTATCCTTTTCGCCGGTGGATTGCTGGGGCTCTTCATTGGCTTGATTACAGCTTACGGACGCATACCGTCGTTTATTACCACACTGGCAGCGCTGATCGCATTCCGTGGTCTCGCGCTGACGTTCAACAATGGCTCACCGATCTTTTCGCTCGATCCCGCGCTTGAGCCAATCTTTTACGGTAAGTTGTTTGGCATTCCGCTGCCCTTCTTCTATCTCGTTTTCTTCTATGCACTTGCGGCATTTGCGATGAATTTTACAAAGCTGGGCCGCGAAATCTATGCCGTTGGCGGCAACCCGGCCGCCGCCGTTCTGACCGGCATCAACGTGCGCAAGGTGCAGACAACAACGTTTGTTATTGCAGGGTTCATGACCGCCGTGGGCGCGATCCTGATGTCAGCACGCTTGAACTCTGGCTCCCCTAATTATGGGCAAACGCTTGAATTGCAGGCGATAGCCGCAGCAGTGGTCGGAGGTGCCAGTCTCGCTGGAGGGCGCGGCAACATCCTCGCCACTCTGATGGGAGCCATGACCATCGTGATTGTCCAGAACGGCCTGAACCTGAATGCAGCACCGTCATCTGTTCAGAATATCGTGCTGGGACTGATCATCCTTCTGGCCGTTGGCATCGACATGTGGCGGGCTGAGGTTTCTGCCCTGATGGCGCGCATTTTTGGGCGCGCGTCGCCCGCTCAGACATCCAGTGTGAAAAAGGGAGCATGACATGGACCTTGGGCTGAAAGACAAGCTTGTACTCGTCACCGGCTCTGGCTCTGGTATCGGGAAGGCGACTGCGAAAGTCTATTTGCAGGAAGGAGCACGTGTCATTGTTCACGGTCTGACGGAGACCGAAGTGAGTGCCTGCGTGGATGACCTTACCACCATGGGCGATGTCACAGGGATGGCGGCGGATCTGACGAACACGACTGACGCAAGCGAGCTGGCAGAGTTCGCGCAAATGCAGGGTGATGTTGATGTCCTCGTCAACAATGTCGGCATCTTTTCGGTCAAACCATTTGAAGACCTGACCGACGATGACTGGATGCACTATTTTAACATCAACGTCCTGTCTGCAGTTCGGATGAGCCGTGTTTTTCTGCCTGCTATGCTAAAACGCGGCACTGGTTCGATCATCAACATGGCGAGCGAAGCAGCGGTCAAACCCTTGCCCCAGATGGTGCACTACTCCGTCACGAAAACTGCCATGTTAGGCCTCACCCGTGGCATGGCAGAGCTGACCAAGGGCACGAATGTGCGGGTCAATTCGGTCCTGCCTGGTCCAACATGGACCGAAGGGGTCGAGGCCTATTTCGATGGCCTCGCCGATCAAAAGAGCGAACCGCTTGACACAATCGTGGGCAACTACTTCAAATCGGACGAGCCCACCTCGCTGATCCAGCGGTTCGTTCAACCGGACGAAGTCGCCCGCATGATCGTTACGATCTCGGCCAGTACCGCCTCCAATGGTTCTGCGCATCGGATCGAAGGCGGCATCATTCGCAACATTCTCTGACACTCAAACACAGGAGCCTATCATGGTCGCACTTACATTCTCTCACATCGGCATCACGGTTCCGGATCTGGAAAAGGCCGTGGAATTTTATTCCAAGGCGTTTGATCTATACGTGCTGATGGAGCCCACAGAAATCCTCCATGACGAAAGCGCCATCGGCCAGATGTGCGACGACGTCTTTGGCGAAGGTTGGGGCAAATTCCGTATTGCACACCTATCGATGGGCGACGGCGTTGGTATCGAGCTATTCGAATTTCCCAAGACGATCGAAGAAGAACGCCCGTTTGAGTATTGGCGCCGGGGTCTGTTTCACTTCTGTGTGCAGGATGCGGACCTGGAGGGGCGGATTAGGATCATCGAGGAACTGGGCGGTCGCCAGCGCATGGAACAAGTGCGTAAGTATTATCCGGGCGAAAAGCCATATCGCATGGTCTACATGGAAGACCCGTTTGGCAACATTTTCGAACTCTACAGCCACTCGTACGAGTTGACATATTCGGCGGGCGCCTATGTCTGATCAGCCGACATTCGTTCCACGGACGGATCGGCCGATAGTCGTGATAACCGACTACGACTTTGGCAATGTCGATGTGGAAACCGAGATTCTCGAAGCGGCCGGTGCCGAAGTCATCGCGCTTCAGGCCAAATCCGAAGAGGACCTTTTTGAGGTCGCGCCGCACTGCGCTGCGATGATGAACCAATATGCCAAAATCGGCCAGCAAACTATCACGCTGATGGAACGCTGTGAGGTGATCGCGCGCTATGGTGTTGGTGTCGATATTGTCGATGTCGGCACGGCCACCGAACGAGGCATTCTGGTGACCAATGTGCAAAACTACTGCACCGAAGAGGTCGCAGATCATGCGATCTCCCTATGGCTGACACTTGCCCGCAAACTGCCAGACTATGACCGCGCAACGCATGCGGGGATCTGGCAATGGCAAAGTGGGCAACCGGTTTTTCGCTTGCGCGGACGCACAATGGGTGTCGTGTCGCTGGGCAAGATCGGCCAGGCCATAGTGGCACGGGCGCGGGCCTTCGGCGTCAATGTCATTGCCTATGACCCCTTTCTGCCAGCAAATGTCGCTGCGTCGCTGGGGGTGGAGTTGGTTTCCAAGGCTGATCTTCTGGCACGCTCCGACTATGTCCTGATGCAGGCGCCTATGACGCCTGATACCCATCATTTCTTGTCGGATGCGGAATTCGCTTTGATGAAACCGGGCGCAATCCTGGTGAACACGGGACGTGGTCCAACCGTGGACAACAAGGCCCTCTATCGCGCTCTGACCAATGGCCACCTGGCCGCCGCCGGCCTCGATGACCCCGAAGAAGAACCGGCCAAGCGTGCCAATTGGAGCCCGGATGACAACCCGCTCTTCACGCTGCCCAACGTGCTCGTGACACCACACGCTGCCTACTACTCCGAAGAATCCATACGTGCCGCCCGGGTCACCGCAGCAACGCAGGTGGCCAAGGTGCTCACAGGGCAAAAGCCAGACTACACCGTCAATGCCGAGGCATTGGCCGCAACACCCGCATAACAGGAGAAAAGAATGCCAGACGTTAGTAGTGACCTCAGGGTCTTCAATGACTTTGAACGAAACCCGAATCTGCTCAAGAAATTCGACAAGGTGCTTGAGGCCTATTCAGCAGCAGCAATCTTTGCCGATGTTCAGTACCGCACCGGTGTGATGGACAGCGCTATCAAACCCGCATTTCGCGCCAAGGTTGCGGGCCAGGCCGTCACTGTGCAGCTTTCCAAAGGCGACCTCGTTGACCCTCTGAAAGCCTTGGAGATGGGCCAACCCGGCGACGTGATCGTTGTGGATGCGGGCGGCGACGTCAATACGTCGGTCTGCGGCGGGCTCATGGGCGGGCTGGCGCAGAATCGGGGCATTCGCGGCATGATCGTAGATGGTACGGGACGCGATACGGACGAATTGGAAGACATCAACTGGCCCATCTGGACACGGGCGATCACCCCGCGCGGAACGCACACGATGTTTTCTGGGCGCAAGGACGAGCTTTCGATCAACGTGCCGATTGCCTGTGGTGGCGTGGTCGTAAATCCGGGGGACTTCATCGTGGCCGATTTGATGGGTGTGGTCGTGGTTCCACAGGAACTGGCCGAAGAAACCGTGCGCCTTGCCCAGGAACAGGCTGACCGCGAAGAAGAAACCCGCAAGTGGGTCGCCAAGGGAAAAACCGTCGAGGATCTTTTAAATGAATTCGGTCGTATCTGAACCAGCCCTTATCGGTGTCGATTGGGGAACGTCTTCTCTCCGTGCTTTTCTTATTGGTGCGGAGGGAGAGGTCATTGACGGTGTCACTTCACCCGAAGGCATCATGCAGGTTTCTGGAAAGACCTTCGAGGCGGTCCTTGATCGACTCATTGGTCATTGGGTTGCTCAGATTGATCTGCCGATCCTTGCATCTGGCATGATAACCAGCCGGAACGGATGGGTTGAAACGCCCTATGCCGAAATGCCGCTTGGCGCTTGTGGTCTTGCGCGGGCTTTGGTGCCACATGATGCCGATAGCGGAGCCCGGATTCACTTTGTGACGGGGGCATCCATCGAGCACGCGGGCGGCCCGGACGTGATGCGTGGCGAGGAAACGCAGATTATTGGCGCGTCCGCGCTTGGCCTGAACGACGGTATTTTCGTAATGCCGGGCACGCACAGCAAATGGGTCCAGGTTGCGGATGGGCAGATCGTGGATTTCTCAACCTATATGACGGGCGAGATCTTCGCTGCTCTCAAGGGGCACACGATCCTTGGCACGTTGATGGAGGATCACGACTTCGACGTAGCTGCCTTTGAAACCGGCGTAGCTGCGGGCCTCGAAGGGGGTTCCAATCTTTTGCACAATTTGTTTCACGTTCGGACCCTTCCACTCATGGGCAAAATCCCCAAGGTCGCTACGGCTGATTACTTGTCCGGCCTTCTGATAGGTGCGGAGGTTGCGGCTGCGACCCGCGCTGTCGAAAACATCGGTACCGTCACCCTTGTGGGACGCAGCGACCTGTCAGACCGCTATGATATTGCCCTGCGGGCCGCGGGGCTGGAAACCCGCCGAGCGCCGGATGATATCGTCGCCAAAGGGCATTTTCTTATTGCCCGCGCAGCGGGGCTTTTGGGATGATCGACCTCACCGCGGCGCTGGCCGAAAACCCACTGATTGCAATCTTGCGCGGGCTGGAACCAGAAAACGCGTTACCAGTTGCGGGTGAGCTGATTGAGGCCGCCTTTCGTATCGTCGAAGTTCCGCTGAACTCTCCAGATCCGCTGGAGTCGATCGCTCGAATTGCCAAGCATTATGGCGCCCAAGCCGTCTTAGGGGCAGGCACAGTCCTGACCGCTGAGCAAGTCGATGCGGTTGCTGATGCAGGCGGGCGGATCATAGTCTCACCGAACATGAACCCGGATGTGGGGCGTGCCGCGGTTGCGCGGGGTCTATATTGGTGTCCGGGCGTGGTGACCCCGTCCGAGGCCTTTGCCGCCTTGGATCTTGGTGCCTCTGTTCTAAAGTTCTTTCCGGCTGAGATGGTGCCGCCGACCGCTATCGCCGCCATGCGTGCGATTTTGCCCCAAGAGGCTGTCATTGCTGCGGTGGGGGGGATCACACCTGAAACAATGGCCGCCTACCAGGCAGCCGGGACAAACGGGTTCGGATTGGGATCGGCCCTGTACAAGCCGGGCCGTGCATTGGATGATATTGGCGCACGTGCGCGTGCTTTCACCCAAGCACTGAAAGATCAAAGATGAAACAAGCCATTGTCACCGGAGGCACCCGAGGTATCGGCGCGGGTGTGGCGCGGTCGCTTGCCGATGCTGGTTGGTCCGTTGTCGCCGCATCCGTGTCGGACTCCGAGCTGGATGCCTTTGCTCCTCAGGCCGGGATAACAACACAGCTTCTCGATGTGACAGATCAGACTTCGGTCGATGCTGTGTTCGGCAACCTCAGGCGCCTCGACGCTTTAGTGAACTGCGCGGGGATTCTGCTCAGGGGTGAAGAATATGATATCGACGTCTTTGCCAGGGTTCTTGATGTAAACCTGACCGGGACGATGCGCTGCTGCCTCGCCGCGCAACCGCTTTTGGTCAAGCAGGGTGGGGCAATCGTTAACACCGCGTCCATGCTCAGCACGTTTGGCGGCCCACTGGTGCCGGCCTATTCCGCCTCAAAAGGTGGGGTTGCACAACTCACCAAGGCATTGGCAGGTCGCTGGGCCGAAGACGGCGTCAGAGTAAATGCCATTGCACCGGGCTGGATCGAGACGGAATTGACCCAAGGTCTTCGGGACGACCCAGATCGAACCGAAGGTATCATGGCGCGTACGCCTATGAAACGATGGGGTAAACCTGAAGAGGTTGGCGCGCTTGTACGCTGGCTTCTGAGTGAAGATGCCAGCTTTGTCACCGGGTCGGTTTATCCGGTCGACGGTGGCTATCTGGCAATGTGAGGAGAGGCCAATGAAAAACGACGACACTGCCCGAATGCCGTATCAGTTGCCGTTCCCAAAAGATGCACAGGAAGAGATTGTGATACCGAACGCGGTCTCCGAGGACGAAAGGCTCTGGGTGCCTCAGGCCGAAAACGTGTGGTTCCGACCCCTCTGCCTCAATCGGTCACAAGGCTATTGGATGAACCTGCTGAAGGTCCGAAAGGCTGGTGTCCTTTCGCGCCATCGTCACCCGCAACCTGTCCACGGCTTTGTTCTGAAAGGACGCTGGCACTACTTGGAACATGACTGGGTCGCCGAAGAGGGCGGCTATGTCTATGAACCACCGGGTGAAACACACACGCTGGTTGTTCCGGATGATGTCGAAGAGATGATCACCTATTTCCAGGTCAACGGTGTGATGTGCTACGTCGATCCGTGGGGCAAGGTGCAAGGCTACGAGGATGTGTTCACCAAGATCGATCTGTGTCGAAAGCACTTCGCCGAAGTCGGTCTTGGGGAGGGTTACGTTGAACAATTCATCCGGTGATCGCCCCCGTTTCGCGCTTGTTGCGCATGATGCCAGAAAAGATGAGATCGTGGCCTGGGTTGGCCTTCAGCAGACCCGACTATCAGGTGTTAGCATCGTATCAACAGGTACGACCGGCGGTCGTATCAAAGAAGCCTTTCCTGAGTTGAATGTGACCTGTTTGAAAAGCGGTCCGCTTGGTGGTGACCAGCAGATCGGTGCAATGATCTGCGAAGAGGAGCTCGACGCTTTGATATTCTTCGTCGATCCGCTCTCACCCATGCCGCACGATGTGGATGTAAAGGCGTTGACCCGTCTTGCCACAGTATACGATCTGCCAATGGCGTGTTCGCGGTCAACGGCTGATTTGATCGTCAAGGGTCTGCGTGGGAACAAAGGCGACACGCATTCCTAACGCTCTCCGGTTCCAGGGGATTGTTCAGTCGCTGTTCAGAAGGAACCGGGTAAGTTGGTCAGGATTTTCGACGCCCAACTGACTCATATTGGCTGTCATGTCAGCTCGCAAAATGTGCACGAGGTGATCTATGCCCGGTGCACCAAAAGCCGCGATCGCATACTGAAATGCCCGCCCGATCATGACGAAATCGGCCCCTTTGGCCAAAGCGCGCATGATATCCAGGCCCCAGGCCACACCAGAATCGTATATGAGTGGGACATCTGGCCCGACCGCCTCACGGATTTTTGGCAACTGGTCGATGACGGCAGGTCCAGCTTCGAATTGGCGGCCGGAATGATTTGAAACCCAAATGCAATCTATGCCCTCGGCCACCATTTGGCTTGCATCCTCCGGTCGTAAAACGCCTTTGACGACAAGATGACCGTCCCATTCGTCGCGCAATTCTCGCAGATATTGCCAATCGGGAATGCCCCGGATCAGAGCGCCCGCGTGCGTAAAGCTCTCGCGACCGCGTTGAGGCACATAGTCATCAAAGAACCGCATGCGCGGCATGATACCTTCAAGCAAATGGGCAAGGCACCAAGCTGGCCGCGCGGCCATTTCAGCAAGCGTGCGCAAGTCGGCCTTCGGCGGGACGGTCAGGTTTGCACGTCTCTGACGTTCGCGCCTGCTTTCTTCCGGGACATCGACAGTCATAATTAGTGTGTGAAAACCAGCGGCCTTGATCCGTGGCAGCATTGCCCGGCGCAATTCTGCAGAGTTCACTGGGTAGTGCTGAAACCATCCGTTTTGGCCGATGTAAGGGGCGACATCCTCCGGTGAGGCGACCGCGACACTGGACAGAGAAAACGGGATGTTGTGCGCGACGGCTGCCTGCGCCAGTATCCGTTCCGCACCGGCCCACAACAATCCAGACATACCGACAGGCGCAATTCCAAACGGAAGATCGTACTTCTGCCCCAGCAGTGTCGTTTGGAGGTCCGCTTTGGTTCGTCCACACAGCACGCTGGGCATGAACCCGATAGCATCAAGCGCATCACGATTCACGCTTTTCCCCAGCTCTCTGCCTGTTGCGCTGTCGAGATACTCGAAGGCAAACTTCGGGATGCGCTTTTGTGCGGTTTTCCGAAGGTCTTCTATCGAAGGGTGGGATAGGTCCAGATCCATCCGGGTCCTCTGTTCGTTGTCAAACGTTTGAAGCTCTTCAGCCAGTCACCAAAGGGATGGCAAAGCCAAGGAAATTGCGGGCACATAGGTGATGAACATCAACAGGATCAGCATGCCGACAAAGAATGGCAGGATCGCCCGGCTGAGGCTTTCGATGGAGACCTTCGAAATGCTGCTGGCCACGAACAGGTTTACGCCCAAAGGTGGCGTGCAGAATCCGATGGCCAGATTGACCGTCAGAATGACGCCAAAGACGATAGGATCGACACCCAGCGCGGTTGCAACCGGCAGCAGGATCGGCGTCATGATGATGATCGACGAAATCGTCTCCATGAACATGCCGATCACCAGCAAAAGCAGATTGATCAACAACAGAATGATGATCGGATTGTCGGACAGGCTGGTGATCGTTGTGGCGAGTTCTGTCGGGATTCTTGCAAGCGTGATCAGTCTGCCAAAGGCAGTCGCCATGATTACCAATATCAGAATTGTGCCGCTGGTCTTTGCACTGCCCGCCAAAACCTCTGGCAGGTCTTTCAGGGTGATGTCGCCATAGACGAAGATGCCGATGAAGGCGGCGTAAACCACGGCCACCGCACCGGCTTCGGTCGGGGTGAAGATACCGCTGTAGATGCCGCCGAGGATGATTACAGGCACCAAAAGCGCCCAGATCGAAGACCGGAAACTCTGCCAGACGCCCGGGCCTGAGAACGTGGTTGTCGATTGCTGAACAACCGTGTCCTTTCGCAGCAGGACGCGGGCGACCAACATGAACATGAGGGCAAAAAGGATACCAGGAACAACACCCGCCAGGAACAGCTTTCCAATCGAAACCTCGGCAGTAACACCGTAGATGATGAAGGGGATACTTGGCGGGATCATCACGCCGATCATCCCCGAAGACGCCGTCAATGCACCGCTGAATTTGCGCGTATAGCCAACCTTTTCCATCTCGGGGATCATATTTGATCCGATGGCGGCAACGGTCGCAGGTGATGAGCCGGATATTGCGGCAAAGAACACGCAGGCAAGCACGTTCACATAAGCCAACCCGCCCCGGATATGACCGATCAGTGCATTGGCGAACCCAACCAGTCGACTGGACATCCCGCCGTGCTGCATCAGGTCTCCTGCGAGGATGAACAAGGGAACAGCAATCAGCGGAAACGAATCCGCGCCTGTGACCACCGAGCGCGCCAGAAGAACCATCGGCGGCGTGCCATCCACGAAGACCATCACGATCATGGTCGCAAGACCCAGACAGATGCCAATCGGTACGCTGAAAAGCAGAAGGGCGAAAAGTGTCAGGAAAAGCGTTGTCGCAAGCATGTCGGGTTCCTCACACTTTGGTTCCTGCGATCAGACGCAGGGTTCGGATCAGATGTTGAGTGACGCGGATCGCGGACAGGCCCGCACCAACCGGCGCTGAGGCATAGAGGATCGGGATTGGCAGCCCCAGAACAACCGAGGTCTGGCTGGCGACAAAGGGTTGCCGGATCAGCTTGATGCATTCAATTGTAAGAACGATCAGAAACCCAAGGACCAGAAGCGCGATCACAACATCCGCAAAAAGCCTCGCCCGCTCGCTCAGGACATCACGCAGGACCGTGATGCGCACATGATCGCCTGTGTGGAAGGCATAGCTGACACCAAGCCAGACGAACCAGACGAACAGCCAAAGCGTTAGCTCTTCACCCCATGAAAGAGAGGCATTCATGATGTAGCGCATGAATACATTGCCAAAGATCAACACGACAATCGCGGCCAAGAGCGCGCTGGCTAAGACTTTTTCGGCATTCATATCGATCCATTTGATAGCCGACATCGTTCACCTCCCCTTGAACGAACGGGGCACCCGTTCCCGCATGGCACGGGTGCCCGGATTGATAGAGTATATCGTGGGTCAGCTTCCGCTTGCTGCGGATACCGCCGCGACCCAAGCGTCGTAGGCTTCTGCGCCAACTTCATCGCGATATTGCAGGCGAACGCTTTCGGTTTTGTCGGCGAAGGCTTGTCTCTGCTCTGCAGTCAGTTCCAGAACCTCGACACCAGCAGCGCGGATCTGTTCCAGCTGCTCTGCATTTTCGCTGGCGGCCAGTTCGGCCTGATAATCACGAGCGGCGGCCATTGACTCCCGGATTAGTTGCTGATGCTCAGCAGGCAGCGAGTCAAAGAATGGTTTGGAGATGACCGGCATGTAGACCGCAAAGACATGGCCCGTGGTCGAAAGGTATTTCTGCACCTCGTAGAAACGCTGTGAGGTAATGATCGCCAGCGGGTTTTCTTGCCCGTCGATCACGCCTTGCTGGAGGGCAGAATAGACCTCGCCAAAGTTCATCGGCGTTGGGTTGGCCCCGAGTGTTTCGAATGTCGCCACATGTGCTGGCACTTTCATAGTGCGCAGTTTTACGCCTTCGAGGTCTTCGGGTGTTTCAACTGGGCGGACATTGTTGGTCACGTTACGCATACCCAACTCAAGCCAACCAAGACCGACCAGTCCTTGATTTTCGACCCGTCCAAGCATTCTGTCACCGGCCTCACCATCAAGAACATCAAAGGCGATGTCTTTGGAGGCATACATGTAGGGAAGCTCGATCACCGCAAAAGCCGGATCCCAACCTGCGAAGAACGAAGACGGGGGAATAGCCATTTCAAGAACACCGGTTTGAACACCTTCGATCATCTCGCGGTCCGGGCCCATCTGCGAGGATGGAAAGATCTGGACATCGATCTCGCCATTCGAACCAGTCTCAACCAGTTCTTCGAATTTCAGGAGTGCCCGATGCATGTGGAATGCTTCGGCGGCGCCGTGACCAATTTTGATAACTGTTTCGGCCGAGGCCGCGAAGGCAAGTCCGGTCGACATGGCGACGGCAAGCGCGAATGTGGATTTGTTGAACAAGGTATCCTCCCATCAACGGTTTAGTATTTTACGATCTTTCATCTGACATATCAGATACAATATATAAATCAATGCTGGACCTGAAACACTGAAACAGTAGAGTGGTCGGATACCATGAGTATGGCTGGGAAAATGCAAATTAAGAGACCGGATTCATTGAGCAAAATTGCGGAGGCGGAAATCCGGAGAAACATCGTGCAGGGTGTCTTTCGACTGGGCGAGTCGCTGCAGGAAGCCAAACTTTCAACGACCATGGGCATCAGTAAGACGCCGATTCGCGAAGCTCTTGCAGCGTTAAACCTACAGGGTCTTGTGCAGATCGTTCCGCGGCGCGGAGCATTTGTTTTCACTCTGTCTCACGAGGATGTCGTGCAACTCTGTAAGTATCGGCTGATCCTCGAAACAGCGGCGATGGATCAGGCGCTTGAAGAAAACCCTTCTGCTTTGCTTGATGAACTTGCGGATTTAGTGACTGAGATGACTGAAGCACGGAAGGCCGATGATTTCGAACGCTATCTCGAGTTGGACGCAGCTTTTCACGACGCATTTTTCAGACATTGTGGCAACAGCTACCTGCGGGACGGATATCAGAAAGTCAGTGACATCGTCCGCACAATACGCACGTATTTATCAAAGCGCCCGGATCGCACTGCCAAATCTTTGAAAGAACATGATGCAATCACTGCGCATTTGCGTGAGGGCAAAGTGAAAGCCGCAAAGAACATCTTGAGCCGCCAAATCACGCGTGGAGAACGCTCCTACTCGGATCTAGCTGGCAACGAACTGCCATCAGAGAAGAAGCGGTAAGATTCCAGTTTGCCTTTAGCCCGTCCATTGCGCATCCAAATTTTGCTGCGCTTGGACTGAATGCTCGATTGTCTTCTACCGAGCGGCGTGATCTTTCGCGCGATTGCAGCAAAACCGGCGCTACATGCGTACGCAAAAAATGGCACTTCCGAGTTGGGCTCGGAGCTGCTATGCGCTCGTGCGGTGGGATGCTCGGTTTCAGGCCATTCTGAACGTCCGCTCTCACTGCCTTGGCACCATCTCATCGCACTGGCGGCAAATAGCCAGAATCTGCCCCACTCGCCAGTGTTGCGCCTGCCGCTCGTTCTATAACCTGAGCTTTGCCATGGGGATGCTTATGACATGTGCGTAGACATTGCACCGAACGGCGCGCCGTGCCGTATCATATTCTTTGATGAGCGCCTGCTAAACTGTTTCTGCTCCGGCGTGAGCTGCAAAGAGTGCAGCCACGCCGGCAAGAAGAGTAACTCTTATTTCAATACCTCGTTTTTCGTGGGAAGCTGCCCTCCTTTGTATTGGACGGCAAGCGACAAGTTATTGAAATGGTGAATTCAATCGGTGAGGGTGCGAAGCGTTATTTCGGCGAGGTGCAATCGTTGTCCGAAGATCCAAAACAGGCGGCCGAGTTCGACTGAGTGGTATACCAGCTGATCAACGAGCCTTTCTTGGGTAAAAATAGCTGCCGTCACTATTGGCTGGGAAGAATTGACTTTGGGCCCAAGAAAAATATTGGGCCCAAAGTTTGCCCGGGGCAACTTAGAGCAAGGCTTAGGTACGCCGATGGGCCAGCTTGATTTGCCTTAAGGCCGCCTGAAGATCCCGAATGTGACAGCGAAGCCCCTGGAATGATTTCCAGCGCTCAGCCAATTGTCTTAGCTGTTCCCGTGGCTGATCGAAGATCAGGTGCTCAGACGTATCGACGCCTTGCCAGATCTCCGTACGCTGGTTTGAGCTCGTTCATTGCGTCGACGATTTCCTCGGCCATTAGATCCAGCGCGTCTTCGTCATTGACGGCCAGCGCCTCGCCATTCTTCAGCCGCTGCAATAATTGCGGCAAAAAGACCTGCAGCCTTTTGCCTGGATGAATGCCAGCATCTTCCCACTCTTCTGCCAGCCATCGACCCTGCTTGATAGACAACAGTACCGTCTGCTCGAGCTGCTCGTTGATATCTTGCGCCATGCGTATTCTCCTCTGCTTTGGCATAATTGGAAGTTGAGGCAAAGTTGCCTCTTAAGAAGCCGGGATCGGCAGGGGCACCCCGGCTTTGAATATTCAAACGGGCACTATTGGGTATGTTTTGTGCTTGCCTGACCGGCTTGGCCACAGCAAATAGTCGAGTTGATCCGACAACAGGCAGATGTCGTCCACGATAGGTCAGGCTGGATCGATCACAGCAAAAAGCGTGGCTTCGATACGATCTATGTCGTGAACGTTTTCCAGGGTTAGTACTGCCTGCAGTCTGGCGAAATTGTTCTCCATGCGACGCGTCATGCTTGGTTGAACTGCCAGATCCTCTAATAGCGCATGAACGCATCGAAGCGCAGGCTGGCCGCCGAGCAGCACCGCTGCGTTTTGCAGCGCTTCCGAATGATCCTGGACGAATTTCTCAGATCCTTGATCGGATCATAGTGTAAGTCGAACATGCTTGTTCTCCTATGCAGCACCCTCGCACTATTGCTCGGGTTACAAGGGCGTCGAATTTTCTCTTTCGGTTAGCGCGGGTTGTCGTTCTGCGAGGCTGCAGTCTCTCGGTTAGCTGGAACGTTGGGTGATGTTTTTTCCTTGCTTGGGGCTTCGCTCGAATTGCTCCAAGCAAGGAAAAACAACTCCCAAATCTTCAAGTCGGTACTCTTCAAAGGGCAGGTCGCCCTGCCGTTCTGGCGGTAGTGTTAAAGTTCATGGTGTGGGCTTAGGGCATGGGAAAGGGAGGCAGTCCTGTTCGGTGGCGTGCCTGCCATAAGCCGCACAGTGACACTGCCAAAAACCCATCCAAATTGCCTTGCACGTTGCTGTCACTCTGTGAGGTCTGCGGTTCAAGGCGTTTAATTCAGGTCGGTTTCGCCGGAACAGGGTCCCATAAGTGACGCCACGTTACGTGAAAATTTTCTTCGGATTCTGAAAAAAGTGGCCAATATCTAATACGCTGATAAAAATGGATAAATTTTCCTTACTGCCCTTGAAAGGAGAGGTGCACCGAACTTATCTCTCCTGTTGCAGTATAAAGGCCGTGCAACAGCGGCACCCTCTTGTCCGGACCTTTCATCGCTATCGATGAGGGCGGGCTGGGCGTTTGCCCAAACATTCACCGGCTTTCGGGCCGAGAAAGAAGGGTGCTGCAGTATGTATCACGATAAAAACTCTTCCTGGTGTGAGGATGCTTATGCTTTTCAATACGCAGAGGTATCAGAAACGCCAGGAGGGGCCGCGCTAAGCGACGAGGGCGAGTACCCGGCGATAGTTCCAGCATTGCCTGACAGGCCGGTCAGGCGGTGCGGTCAACACTGCCGCGCAACACAATATTCTTGAGTCCGAATTGCTCTTGAAAAACAAGGTGTTTCGTTAATTTCTGACAAATTAGTCAAACCAAAACAGTCACTTAGCTATATTTGGTCATTGACGGCGATAGCAGGTCACTGAATGCTATGCCCTGTAACAAGCACCAGCTATTTTGGAGAGAGACCGTGCAAGATGTAGAAGAAACCGACCGCTTCCTGACCTGCGCTACGGTAGGAGTTGTGGAGTTTGACAAGGGCGAACCCGCGTCTTTCCACCCCACTGCTGTCGGCTGGCCAGATAAAAAAGGTATGATAAGCGCCCGCTGGGTGAACGAGTGCGCCTTGGACTTGCTTTGGTGCGAAGCTGAAATCCATCCGCAGGTCGGCGTTCTACTGAAAAAGCTGGTGATCCCCGAACGCTGCACACTGACCGCGGAACTCAGCGTTGACTTCGCCTATTTGAGTTTCACCCAGCCGACGCACAGCGGCGCAGTCAGCGCCGCTGGCACTCTTGCTAAATCTGCGCCCTCGCAGCAACCAACGCCAGCCAGCGTTTGCACACCTCTGCGTCCGTAGGTCGGGCCAGATAGTCCCGTAGCGTCCGAAGCACCGCCAATTGTTTCGCTTGATCTGTGATCCCCGCCATTATGGGTTCCAACAGACCAGCGTTTTCCCGATAGACCTGAGCCAGCACGGCAAGTTCATCCTCACTGGCGGGTTGCGTCCGGGGACGGCCAGCACGTCCGAAGCCTTTCCCGCGCCGGGCCTTCGGGGCCTTGGGTTTGTCCGGCAGGGTTCGCTTGGACGCGCTGCCCCGCTCTGAGGCATCGACATGCCACGTCCGGGGCTTCGTATCCGGTTTTGAGTCACGTCCGCCAGCATCGGACGGACGTGGCCCCGCGTCTGCGACTCGCCGGGGCATGTCCTGCGCTAGCGCTTTGTGCCAAGCCGCCCCGTCCTGCCGGTCAATTTGTGTCCGCCGGTACCGCCACCGAAGCCAGTCAACCGCCGCTGGCGGCAACGTCGCTGCGTCCAGATCGCCCAGCGCGTCGCGAAATGCGTATTCGTGTTCGCCCAGGTCAATCGTGCTACCCGGCAACCACGGGTTTTTCTTCCACTGATCACCTAGCCGATTGGCAGCGCGGCGGGCTTCGGCGCGGTTCCATTCCTCGGCAGACACGCTGCCCGTTTCAAACCGGCGTTTCTGGCGCACACGGTAGGCCCTCGCGGCGTGAGGTCCGCAATGGCTAAGGCACCGGCCCTGCTTGCTTTCCTTGATTGCGGGGTTGGGGCAAGCGGCCCCTGTTTTTAGTCGCGCGCCGCAAGTCCGCGCTCCGGGGCTACCCATTCGGTAGGGCTCGCCTCGTTCGTGAAACAGGCTTTCGTGTTCTTGCGATGCAAATTTCATGGCTGATGACGATTACTGCTATGCGGCTCATGGGGTGTGTTATTTTATAACAAAACTGACGCCATGACACTAAAATACTTGTAATATTTGGCGGTGCAGTTGATCCAAACGAACTCTTGAAGATGGAAGCTTCATCGTTGTCCGCTTTGTGCTGTATTGCGGTCGCTAGCAAAACTTAGGCGAACTTCTGCATCGAGCCCAAAGCGGAAATTCAAAAGAGCATTTTTAATGACCCTCAGTAGCCGGTGGACGCAGATGCTGGTATTCAGAGGATTGGGTAGTTCTATGAGGTCATAAATGCAGCGATCATTTGCCTTAATCTCAACACTCCTTTTTTCAATTTCCACGACGGCAGCTAGTGCAAAGGAAGACATCCGACTCGTTGTGCAAATCACAATTGATGGACTGCGCGGAGACTTGATTTCTCGTTATGAGGCCGCCTTCGGCGAAGCCGGCTTCAAAAGGCTTTTGGAAAGCGGCGTCTGGTACACCGACGCTCATCATCGTCACGCCAACACCGAAACCATTGTTGGCCACGCGACACTCGCTACAGGAGCCCATCCCTCTGAGCATGGAATGATTGGCAATGCCTGGTTCAACAGGGCTGAAGAGCGATTGGGATACAATATTGAAGATCCGGACTACCCGATGTTGCCGGTTCCTGGCTTCGGTGGAAACGTTGATCAAGTCGACCCGACACAAGCCGCTGCTGTGACATCGGGCCGTTCTCCCGTTAACTTGTTGGCGACGACGTTCGGAGACGAACTGGTGAAAGCCAATGCCGGTCGATCAAAAGTGTTTTCCGTATCTGGTAAAGACCGTTCGGCGGTTGCAATGGCAGGGCATTCTGGAAAAGCTTTATGGCTGTCGGCGGCTACGGGGGCATTTGAAACAAGTAAATTTTACTATGACGCTTATCCCGATTGGGTTCTCGATTGGAATTCCAAGCGCCCCGCAGATGCGAAGATCGAAAGTGAATGGTGGCCAGAGTGTTCAGACGCACCGTACCTAATGGAAAGAAAGGAACGCTCCTTCGTAACGAATCTTGGCACTTTCGGTCGCACTTTCCCCCATTTCTATGGAACCCCGGACGACGGGCTATATTACACGCAGGTCCTGTTGTCGCCGCATGGGGATCGGATCACGGCCGACTTTGCAAAAACTGTAGTCAAAGAGGAGGGGCTTGGTGATGATAAATGGCCAGACTACCTAAGCATCAGTTTTTCAGGTGTAGACGCAACCAACCATTTCTTCGGACCATCCAGCCTAGAAAATGAAGAAATGGTGCGCTGTTTGGATGAGACACTGGCTGATTTCTTTGAGTTCATGGATCGAGAGGTTGGACGTGCGAATGTGCTTTATGTGCTTTCTGCCGATCATGGCATGCCGGAAGCGCCAGAAGAGATGGCCGAAGCCGGGCTTTCGACATTCCGAAACTCCACCGAAGCATTGATGATAGATGTGAATTCGGTCATCTCAGATGAATTTGGAGTGGAGTCCGCAATACAGTTCTTTTTTCGTCCTTACGTTTATCTCGACAACGCCGCGATTGAAGCCTCCGGCGCCGACCGGCGTGTTATCGAGCGACACATCGTCGAAAACCTGATGGCTGCACCGGGTATTGAGCTTGCTATGCCAACTGAACCGTTTGCTGAACAACGAGGTCATACCCTTGAGGAGCAGATTCGGCGAAACTATCACCCAACACGTTCTGGCGACATTTATGTTGTCCAGACACCTTATTCATTTCTCTTCGAGGAAGGTCCAATTGCCGTAATGCACGGATCACCTTGGCGCTATGACACGCATGTTCCAATCATTTTCGCTGGTCCAGGTATCAAGCCAACTCGCGTCAGCCGTCCTGTTTCCACGGTGGACGTGGCCGTCACTCTGAGCACTTTTTTAGGTATCAGCCAGCCTAGCAGTGCTGCGGGTGAAGCATTGAGCGAGATTGGTATTACAGATCCATAACCGGTCTTTTCTTTTGGTCGAGTGACCATCGGTTACACTTCTTACTGAAGAAAACAGTGATCTTTGCCCCAATCACCTGAATTTTTCTAAATTTGGAGAATTAACTCAATGAACGGCAGGTTTGTCCGCTCAGCAGACGTTCAACGAGTTTAGAGGAACGTCTGCCTTGAGCCCAATGCGGTCGTCGGTTTTTTTGCCGCTTGGTTCGGCATAGTGGACGGAAATCTTACCGTGCTGTACCTATGCGTTGATTGCTGAAAACCGCTTAGGCGAAGGCGTAATCAGAAAGGTTCCTGAATGGCAACTCAAGAATTAGAAACGCTCCCAATCATAGGCGAAAAACAAGTTGCAAGCCTGCTGGAATGGCAACCGTTGATTAACGCAATGGAAACAGCACTGAATGAATTTTCGGCTGGCAAAGTTGCACAGCCTGTTCGCCAGATTGTTCCTGTTCCGGGGCACGACGCTATCATCGCGGCAATGCCTGCCATAGGAACCGCAATGGCGGTCAAAATCGTTACCCTCTACCATTCAAATGCCGGGACGGACATTCCCACTCACCAAGGCGTTATCCTTGTCCTGGACAAGGAAACCGGTTCTCCGCTCGCTCTGCTTGATGGTCGGTTGATTACTGAAATGCGCACAGCTGCAGGTTCGGCTGCTGCCGTTCGAAAACTGGCTCCTAAATCGGTAGATGTCGTTACGATTATGGGTAATGGCGTTCAGGCTGAAGCGCATGTCGACGCCTTGGCAGAGGTGATCGAATGGAAAGAATTGCGGTTGTGGGCGCGTGATGAAACCAAAGGGCGTAAAGTTGCGGACCGTGTTGGAGCTACTTTTTTTCCGGATGCGGAAGCCGCAGTTCAAGGCGCGGATATTGTGGCCTGTACAACAGCCGCAAAGCAACCAATCCTGCAGGGTGCCTGGCTGAAACCTGGCGCGTTCGTGACAGCAGTCGGGTGGAACACGAGCGAAGGGCGCGAACTTGATGACTCTGCCATGGATCATACGGTCATCGTTGAGTCGTCAGAGGCAGCTCGTGATCAGGCTGGAAACATCAGGGGAGCCAACTGTGCAATTTTCGCTGAAGCAGGCGAGATCTATTCGGGCCTGAAGAGCGTTCCCGAAGGCTCTACGGTAATCTACGATTCCGTTGGAATTGCAATTATGGATGTTGCCGCAGCAAAACTCGTCTACGATCTGTGGCTGGCCGCTCAAGAATGATTATGAGTGCCACACTACTTTGCAAACATAACGCTAAAAAGGTTTAGGTTCTGTAGTTTTGGGATTACTCCTGCCGATCGCCGTGGCCTTATCCAAGGGCAGCTCTGGGTCGGAAGCGCCAGTCAAAGCCGTATGAATGACGGGAAAGTCCGCAGAGCGGTCATTGATCCACCGCGCAGCGAATGGCAGCTTCGAGCCGAAATTGACCGATGCTGCACGATGCCCCAACGACAGGAATGCGCAGAAAGCAGACTTTGCAAACCTCAACGTACGATCATAGTGAACGTTTGCCGAGACCTTTTGGAGCGGCAGCTATGAGGAACTGGCTGGACAGGCTATTGATCATAACTTGCTGTTCAGTCCAAAGCTCGCGCCAGTTGCAGGTCGCTTTGATTTCAAAGTCAGGCGATGGTCACTGTCCCGAATTGGTTTTCGCGATACTGCAAAGTAGATCGACATGTTTGTCCAACCATTCTTCGTTCAGCGCCTCGTGACGTATGAGTTTGCGGAAATAAGGTGCGGCGACTGCTAGTTCTATGAGTTGGTCAACCGGAACATCCGCGGCAATCTCACCTCGGTCTATTGCGGCTGCAAATACTGCTTCAACACTTGCGAACCTGTCTTTC